>DJMI01000085.1 GCA_002435335.1 Nitrosomonas sp. UBA6494 | reverse complement strand
AACAGTGATTTTGCAAAGGTCTCTGAAGGTAATTGTTATGCCGCTTCATGTATGAGATTAAGTAGTCATCCCTGAAAAACAACGCAACTTATTGATAATGATTAAATAATACACCTATTTTTGTAGATCAAATCGACCAAAAATGGTAAAATCGCAATTGATTTCCTGGTCGAAATGGTGAATACAGATGCTCACACCCAGTCAAACTTTCCATCAACTGAGTTTGTTCGAAACAGATCTTTTGTTGCAACTCGATGCGACTGATCCATTGTTGCAGCTTGCAGCGGCAATACCTTGGGATGAGTTCGATGACACATTTTCGGTTCATTACACGAAGGGGATTGGCGCTCCCAGCAAACCGATCCGGTTGATGGTTGGATTGTTAATTCTCAAGCAATTGGAGAATCTGAGCGATGAAGCGATTGTTTTGCAATGGAAACGTAATCCTTACTATCAGGCTTTTTGCGGCGTGAAAGAGTTTCAACGTACATTGCCATGCCATAGCACGGAATTGGTACGTTTTCGCGATCGTATTGGTGCTGAAGGTGTTGATCGGATATTCCGGATGAGTGTTGATTTGCACGGAGAAGCTGCACTGGAAGATGCGGTGCATATCGATACGACGGCGCACGTTCATCAAAGAAGTCAAATCGTTGCGTCTGGCCATCCGGCATTTTCGCCACGCTGCAAAAAGAGCCAAGGCCAAATGCGCTCTCAAACGGCTAAGAGCCATTGCGGGTATCTTGATACGGGAATTGCGCCGACAATTGCCGCAGCGCTGCCTGTTCGAACGCTACCAGCAAGATTTTCTGCTGTATGAGCGCGTGCTAAAGCAACAGCCTAAAGATGCCAACAAGATCTATTCATTGCACGAACCGCAAGTGTACTGTATCGCCAAAGAAAAAGACCACAAACAATACGAATACGGCAACAAGGCATCGATCGCCAGTACCGCGAAAAGCAATTTAATCGTTGGCGTGGTCAGCCATGATCAGAACATGCATGACACTGCCGGAAATACTGGATCATGTTGAGGCATCGCGTGGCAAAGCCGCCAAACAAGCAGTATGCGACCGAGGTTATCGCGGCAAACGGGAAGTCAACGGCACAAATATCGTTTTACCCAGGAAGGCACTCAAGCAGGATACCCGCTACCAACGAGACAAAAAGCGAAAACAGTGCAAAAGACGCGCAGCCATCGAGCCCATCATCGGTCACTTGAAATCGGATTACCGAATGTCGAGAAATTACCTGAAGGGCGCAATCGGTGATCGCATCAATAGATTGATGGCTGCTTGCGCCTGGAATCCGAAACAATGGCTGCTAGCCATTTTTTTACTGTTTTTCCGTGTAAGAGATGTGCAGATTGCTCCAATTTGATGATGAAAATTTCAATGCACGAAAGTTATTCTCATAAGAAATAGAAAAACAGTATTAACTACAAGATATACTAACTGTTGCTGGTATTTTTTTCAGGATCGACTAGCTATCCACTGCACATAAATCTTGAGAGTAGCCACAGTTTCTGATGATATAGCCTAAAATGAAATGTTATTAAACGACATCGCTTTTATTATGGAGAAAATAGAATGAGTTTGTTGTCCGCGGTAAAACAAAAGGTGATGAAGAATTCAAGAGAAAATAAATTAGAACAGTTTTATAGGCGCTATCACGGTGGTGCTGTACTCGATGTCGGCGTCTCGGGTAGTAGTCGAGTGGAAAGCGAGAATATATTTCTTCATAGTTTCAGGCAAGATCGTTCGTTATATACTGCTCTTGGGATTGAGGACTTAGCAGAGCTTAGCAATATATATCCTCAAAGCCGTTTTGTTACTTATGATGGAAAATTATTCCCATTTGAAGATGGTGAGTTTGAGTGGGTCTTTTCGAATGCTGTTATCGAACATGTTGGTATGTATAGCGATCAATTGAGATTTCTCAATGAAATGATGCGTGTTGGTAAAAATGTGTTTTTTACTACTCCCAATCGATGGTTTCCTGTTGAGAGCCATACAAATGCATTTTTTCTACATTGGATGCCATCTAGAATCTTCTTTAAATGGACTGCCAAGAATGCGCCATATTGGACAAAAGACAATCTGAATCTTCTGGACCATCAATTGCTTTCTTCATTGCTCTCAGACTCAACCGCTAAACGGCACGAGATTATTCCAAATAGATTGTTTGGTTGGATCATGACGTACTCGATATTTTGTTCGTCTAAAAACTAGTTTGGCATGGAGCATAAACTACTTTCGATAAACAGCTATCACTATCGTCGCGGTGGTGCCGAAGTCGTATTTCTAGAGCATAATCGTTTGTTCGGGGAGATTGGATGGCAGGTGGTTCCTTTTGCTATGCATCATCCTAAGAACTTGCCTACTGAATGGGAAAGCAATTTTGCTGACGAAATCGAGTTTGGTGAAAAATACTCACTTTGGCAGAAGATGGTTATGGCTTCAAAGGTTATCTATTCCTTTGAGGCTCGTCAAAAGATTAGTCGTTTAATTAAAATAGTGCAACCCGATATTGCGCACGCACATAACGTCTATCATCATCTTTCGCCTTCTTTTTTTAGTGTGCTAAAGGCGCAAAATATCCCCACAGTGATGACGTTGCATGATCTAAAACTTGCTTGCCCAGCTTACAAAATGCTGACTTATGATGGAATTTGTGAACGTTGTAAAGGTGGATCAATCTGGAATGTGGTTAAACACAAGTGTGTAAAGAATTCTGGTGTTTTAAGTACAGTAATTATGTTAGAAACTTTGGTGCATCGTTTGCTTGGTTGTTATTCGAAAGGAGTTGATCGCTTCGTGGTGCCGAGTCGTTTCTATCTGGAGAAAATGGTTGAATGGGGTTGGCAGCGCGATCAATTTACTTATATTCCCAATTTTGTTGATGTTGATCATCTGCTACCTAGTGGAGAACCAGGAGAGGCTTTTGTTTATTTTGGAAGATTAGGGCCGGAAAAGGGGCTAAGTACGTTCGTACGTGCTGTGGCATCGGCAAATGTAAAAGGTTGGATTGTGGGTACTGGACCGGAAGAGGAAATGTTGCGACGTTTGGTAAATGAAACCGAGGCAGATGTCGAGTTTCTTGGATATCGTAGCGGAGAGTCTCTATTTAATACTATCCGGGATGCAAGAGCTGTAGTGTTACCATCAGAATGGTATGAGAATGCACCTATGAGCATCATGGAAGCATATGCCCTAGAACGACCGGTAATTGGAGCGAATATTGGAGGTATACCAGAGTTGATTCGAGAAGGTGAAACTGGAGCATTATTTTCAAGTGGTAACGCCGATGACCTAGCAGAGTGTATGCGCCGCTTTTCAATCATGTCGAAGGAAAATATATTGTCTATGGGTAAGGTTGGGCGGATATGGATGATGCAAGACTTTACAACTGTTCGTTATCGTGAACGGATACTCGAGCTTTATCGGGATCTGGGGGTGAATATATGACTCTGGTAGAAAAGCCTCTACGGGTGATAATGCTCGGTTTGCGGGGATTTCCTGGTGTTCAAGGAGGTGTGGAAGCACACGCAGAGCATTTGTGCCCATTGTTGGTCGAATTAGGTTGTGACATTGAAGTGATTGTTCGTTCTCCTTATCAACCAGTCAGAACAGATTCTTTATGGCGAGGCATACAATTTCGTTCTATTTGGGCACCTCGATCGAAGGGATTGGAAACTATTATACATACCTTATTGGGAGTTCTTTATGCAGCCGTAAAACGTCCAGACATTTTGCATATACAAGCTATCGGGCCAGCCATCATGGCACCACTGGCAAGATTGCTGGGTTTGCATGTGGTTGTGACCCATCATGGTCCGGATTATGAGCGTCAAAAATGGGGAGTAATAGCCAAGTTCGTGTTGCGCTTAGGGGAAAGTTTTGGTATGCGTTATTCGAATGCGCGCATTGTTATCTCTGATGTAATACGGAAAATTGTGCACGAGAAATATGGATTGGCATCTGAGTTGATTCCAAATGGAGTGAATTCTTCTGATATGCCGAATACTGCGGCTATATTGAACACTTTTGATCTTGAGCCGGAGAGATATGTGCTTTTGGTAAGCCGTCTTGTACCGGAGAAAAGACACCATGACCTAATACAGGCTTTCTTGCAATCTTCCCTTGAAGGGTGGAAGCTAGTATTGGTAGGCGCATCTGATCATCCAGATGAGTATACGCAATCCGTACTTGATGCTGCAGGGCAGGCATCGAATGTGGTATGTACTGGGTTCCAGACTGGCTTAGCTTTGAAAGAATTGTATGCTAATGCGGGTTTTTTTGTATTGCCGTCATCTCATGAAGGCTTGCCCATTGCATTATTAGAAGCTTTGAGTTTTGGATTGCCGGTGATTGCAAGTGATATTCCCGCAAACTTGGAAGTAAATTGTGATGGGATAAGCTATTATCCTCTAGGTGATGTGAGATCATTAACTATACTTTTGAGAAAACAAGCGCAGAATAGGCTGACAAGGGACCAGCGTGAATATTTAAGGCAATTTGTTTTGGAAAAGTATAAATGGGACACTGTTGCACAAAAGACCTATAACGTTTACTTAGTAGTAAATGGTCGTCATTAAAAAATAAAAAAACTTTTGTGCGATTCAATTTATGAAAATTTAATGAATACATTAATTCCCATAATCTTATCAGGTGGCTCAGGAACGCGCTTATGGCCGCTTTCTCGCGAAAAGCATCCAAAACAGCTCTTATCACTCATAAACGAAGATTCGTTGTTGCAAGCCACCGTAACTCGTCTGGATGGATTAAAAGGTATTAAAATAAATGCACCGATTATAGTTTGCAATGAAGAGTATCGTTTTGTTATCGCCGAACAATTACGATTGATAGATAGGAAAGGGACTATTATTCTTGAGCCCGTTGGTCGTAACACAGCACCAGCATTGACATTGGCAGCACTCGCTGCGTCTGCAGTAGATAACGATCCAGTATTACTGGTTATGCCATCAGATCATATCATTATGGACGTCGCAACCTTCCAAGCAACCATTCTCAAAGGCATGTCTCTCGCACTAAATGGCCATATTATTACGTTCGGCATTACGCCGGATGCACCAGAAACGGGTTACGGTTATATACAAATTGGGGACACTTTAGCGCAAACTGAAACGGCCCATCACATTGCGCGCTTTGTGGAAAAACCCGATCTATCAACAGCACAAGCATACCTGGATGCGGGAAACTATCTATGGAACAGTGGGTTTTTCATGATGAGAGCATCTGTATGGTTAGTTGCTATCAGCAAATGTAGTCCTGATATATTCACGGCATGTCTTGCCGCTTGGGAGCAAGGGTCCAGAGATGGCGAGTTTGTGCGTGTCAATAAAAACTCATTTGAACAATGTCCAAGCGACTCTATTGATTATGCGGTGATGGAGCGAATTAGCGATTCCGGAAGCGAATTACCAGATGGCGTCGTCTTTCCACTTACCGTAAAATGGTCTGATATTGGTGCTTGGAATTCTCTGTGGCAAGCACTACCAAAAGACAACGAAGGCAATGTCACAAAAGGCGATGTACTACTGAGTCATTGTAAAAATACCCTTGCAATTTCTGATAGCAGACTGGTTACTTGTGTCGGTACCGAAGATTTGATTGTTGTGGAAACTTCCGATGCTATACTGGTCGTTAATAAGGACAAAACACAAGACGTAAAATCAATCGTAGATGCACTTAAACGACAAGGTCGGCCAGAAAGTCAATGGCACCGCAAAGTATTCCGTCCTTGGGGTTGGTACGACAGTATTGATTTTGGAGAGCGCTTCCAAGTAAAACGAATTGTCGTCAAACCGGGTGCTGCATTATCGTTACAAATGCATTATCACCGTGCCGAACATTGGGTTGTCGTACGTGGTACAGCCCGCGTAACCTGCAACGATGCAATATATTTAGTTACTGAAAACGAATCGACCTTTATTCCGTTTGGAACAAAACATCGACTTGAAAACCCTGGATGCGTCCCGCTTGAAATAATTGAAATTCAATCGGGATCGTATCTTGAAGAAGACGATATCGTACGGTTTGATGATGTTTATGGGCGTAAAACAATTGATTTATTATCTGAATAGCAGGATTTACTATTTCATCAAGACGGCAGTATAACCTGTAGTCTTAATTTGGAGTGTTAATTTGGACGGACTGGATGCTTATCATGTTCCTATCGTTACTCACTTACAACTAGCCAACCAACATCAGATCCTACAAAACGCAAAACCATTTTGCTGTACTGTGAAAAACCGAGATCCCGGGTCGCCATACCGTTTATAGCTCTTCCATTGCCGTCGACGATTACGCGATTCCCTGATCCATCTATTCGCACGATTACTTGTTCGCCCCCAATAACCTGATTGTCACCTGGCCCAGACAGTAAGATTACGATACCATCTGTATATCCACTTGCGTCTACGACCTTAATTCCATCATCGTTGAACGGAGAGTGTAAGAACTTTTGT
>DJMI01000081.1 GCA_002435335.1 Nitrosomonas sp. UBA6494 | reverse complement strand
GCTCACGCGGAGCATCGACATTACATATTGAGCCATGAGTATGATTTATATTGATTTAAAAAGAAAAAGTTAAGATGAATAGGCTGAGAGTTTAGCGCACGTGAAGCGGCAATGAAAGCAATCACTGCGGCAAGATTACAGAAATTGCAGGAAAAATACTTTTCAATGTACTTTCAAGCGATAAACCGAATTTGCACCTGGCGAATGAAAGGCAACGAAGCAGTCGCTTGTTGCAGTTTCTTCACCAAATCCTGCGCTTCCGGGATGGTTTGCAGTATACCGATCGGTAAATTCAATTCCACGTCAATACCGCCTGATAAATAATGCAGCGTTACGGCTTCGATAGCCGATTCGGGTAAGTGCGGCCAGCACTGTTTCAATCCAGCAATGATTTGATCGCGCGAAGGAAGGTCGTGGCACGGCGAATCAGATTCGTCGTTTTCCGGGTCGACGTGAATGGTAACGTCGGTTACTTCGTCGACTTGCTGCAATAGACATTTCCGTACCGCATCGCCGATTTGATGGCCTTCCGATACGCTGAGGCGAGGATTCACTTGAATATGCACATCGACAAACGCATTACTAGCGCTTTTGCGCGTTCTGAGGGTATGAATCGAGCGCACGCCATGTACTGAGAGGATATGGTCGCGAATGGCGTTGACTTTGTCGGTATCCAACGCGGTATCGATTAATTCGTTTGTACTTGCATGTGCCAGATCAAAGCCGATTTTGGCGATCATTGCGGCTACAGCGACTGCTGCGACGGCATCCAGATAAGGATATCCCAGCATCACACCGGCAATGCCGATCAGAACGACAATCGATGAAAAAGCATCGGAGCGGCTGTGCCAGGCATTCGCCATCAGCATGTCGGAGCGAAGCCTGCGAGCCACTGCGATGGTGTAGCGATATATCCATTCTTTGGTGATGATCGACAACAATGTAATCGCTATCGCGAAACCACCGAAATCGATCATCACATCGGCAGCGTAGAGCCGCTGTATTGCACTGTGTGCAATACCACCCGCGATTACGATCAATACCAAACCAAGACTGACGGTTGCCAGCGTTTCGATGCGCCCGTGCCCGTATGGATGGGTTTCGTCGGCCTCGCGTTGCGCGTGCCGGGCAGCGTACAGCACCATGAAATCGGTCAATAAATCGGAAAAAGAATGAATTCCGTCCGCAATCAATGCCTGTGAGTTGATAAGCCATCCAGTGATCACTTTGGCGGTGCCCAGCATGAAATCCAGCGCCGATCCGATGACAGTGACTTTTCGCACCTCGCGATAGCGTTGCTGCGTTGCTTGTTCCGTTTGGGTATTCATGCTGCTTGTTTATTGGTTGCCGGGCAAAATGGCGAGAATTAACGTGTCGCTAATAATGGCGCTATTTATCAGCGCGCGACGGCAAGCGTCGATGCTCTGACTTCGGATGATGCGAGAGTTGGCAAGCGCGTCGGAACAGCAGCAAGGTTTTTTGCACATTGCCCAGAATGGTGTCGGGCGGATAACCCGTCGAGCGGCTGGCTTCGGCGATTCCGGCGGGGAATCCGGTCAATAATTCCATGCCTTGCATGACATGTTCCATGGTGTAGATGGCGAACAAACCTTGTTCTACCGCGTTGATGACTTTACGGCTCAACATTAAATGCTGTCGGTTCTGATGCGGTATCAATACACCTTGTTGTCCGGTTAAGCCGATTTTCTCGCACAAGGTGAAATAGCCCTCTATTTTGTCGTTGACGCCGCCAATCGGCAGCACTTCGCCGAATTGATTCAGTGCGCCGGTTACCGCGATGCTTTGCTTAAGTGGCATCTCAGCAAGCGACGACAGCAACACGAACAGCTCCGCACAAGAAGCGGAATCGCCTTCGATATGGGTGTATTCCTGTTCGAATACGATCGACGCATTGAGTGCCAAAGGAGCCAGATGAGAGAACGTTGCGGACAAATAATTTTGCAGGATCAGCATGCCTTTGTCGTGAATCGGGCCGGTCATTTCAACTTCTCTGGCGATATTCAGCACACCGTCCTCTCCGGCGAATGCACGTGCAGTGACACGTACCGGCGTACCGAAACAGTAATCGCCGAGATCGATTTGCGTCAATGCATTGATTTGTCCGATTTCATCACCGGTAAAGGCGATTGCAATTTCCCCTTCGATAATCGATTCTTGCAAACGTAAGTCGGGATAGTTATGGCGCATGACTCGCGCTTCGAGTGCGGCGACTACATCGGTTACTTCAACCAGGTGCCCACCGCGGTTGATGCAAACCGATGCGCTTTCCAATACCAGCATTTCAATGCGCGCAAAAATTGCGCTTTGACGCTTTTGATCTTCCACTTCCCGGTGTGAATGCTCCAGTAAGCAAGCTACGGCGGCAGCGGAAAAGTGCGGCAATTTTCCACTATTGCAAAGATGTGCGACAAAAATGGCGGAAGCTTGGTAGGTTTGAGGGCTGGCCACAAAACTTCCGGCAAAATCGACTTTGACGCGAAAACGGCGCATGAATTCTGGATCGATTTCTTGCAGATCGTAATATTCATCGCGCGAACCGATTAAAATGATTTTGACGTTTACATCGACTGCTTCAGGTTCAAGCGAAATCGGCATATTGGCTGTCAGTGCGGAACCCGGTTCTTCAATTTGTAAGCGCTTGCTGCGCAAGAAGCGCCGCAATTTCATCCACAATTCGCCGTCGCTTAGCAAATCATCCAGGTGCAGCATCAGAAAGCCGCCGTGCGCTTTGAGCAAACTGCCGGCACGGATGCGCATGAAATCGGTTTTGAGCTTCCCGCTTTCGAATTGGTAATCGATGCTGCCGAATAATGCGTATGTGGAAGGATTATCTTCTACGATGACGGGAGCGCCGTGTAAATCGGCATTGTCGACGGCCAGATTGATTTGGTAGCGTGAGAAAATCTGATTCAATTCCGATTGTTGTTTTTCTTCTTCGCCGTTGTCAGATTCAAACAAGCCCAGATTATCGAGGATATCCGTTACGATTTGCTCAAAATAGGTGGTCAACCGATCTTGCTGTTTGAGCGATTTATCTAATTTTTCTTGAATTTTCTTCAATACGGCATTTAGCATCGGTTGTACGATACGGCGCCGTAACGCGGTTAACGCAATTTCTTTTTCTTTATCGATCAGCTTGAATTCTTCGAAATAAAGCACGATTGCATCACGTAGCGCTTCTTCGGCTTGTTCGATTTCGTTTCTGCGAGCCTTGGGAAGCTTTAATAAATTTTCTGCGGTGAGGATTTCTCCTTTTTCGTCCAGTAAGGTAAATACCACCTGCTCGTCTTCGCGGTGGATAGTGAAATGCAGCGATTCAGCAAATTTATCCAGTTTGGCATAGGCTTGACCCGCTTCTGCTTTGAATTTTTTCTCGACACGATCGCTTTTCAGCTTGAAATCCTGACCGCTCAGACAACGCGTAATTTCGGATGGCAGCGATTTTGACAATTCCTGCAGCGATTGCCGCAATAAGCGTCCTTGTCCCGGTGGAAGACGCAATGCTAAGGGTTTCTCGGGCGCTACAAAATTGTACAGATAGCATAAATCCGGCGGCGTCGGTTGGTTGGAAGCTGCGGCTATCATGGCCTGCTGTAGCAGAGAAGTCCGTCCCGAGCCGGCTTCTCCGAGTACAAACAAATGATAATCCGCCTGCATCATGTTAAGGCCGAAATGCACAGCTACTTGTGCTTGCTCTTGCCCGATCCATGACAAAGGTTGTTGCGACAATTCGGAGGTATCAGCAAATCCCAGGGTGGCTGGGTCGATGGTGATGCGTAATTCAGAAGATGTTAGCGCTAAAGTGGACATTTTCGGATCTATAACGAGGCGGCGATGAATTTTCTCCGCTGAGAGGTATTGTACCTAGTTTGCTTGCTATTGCGTCAGGGAGTTATTTTTTATTACTGATAGATAGGGTACTTTAGTTCCATATTGTAAATATCAACTGTTTTTATATTCCTTACGCGCAGCCGAATATACCTTACTCGCCGCATCCAGATTAATGATCAGAATGCCGATACCGACGATGAGATCCGGCCAATGAGACAATGTAACCGTTGTTGCCAATGCGGCGACGATGATCGCGATATTGGCAAAAACATCGTTGCGTGCTGAAAAGAAAGCTGCTTTTGCCATACTGTTGCCATGACTTCGAAATCGAACCAGCATGAATGCGCAACTAAAATTTACGACGAGTGCGCCAAATCCGGTCAGCGACAACAGTACCGGATCCGGTGCTAGCGGCAGATGTAGTTTTTCCCATGCTGACCACAGTGTCGTTAAGCCGAGAGTTGGTGTTGCCGATCGAAAAGCAAGTAAATGTGGGTGAAAATTCTGCCAACGCATTAATGTGTTCTCATTCCGCTGCATGCTTGATTTTCAGCTTGCCAAGATAGCCGTATCGCTATAAGTTACTGCGAGTACATAAAATAGGAAACAATAATGCGCAATTTACCCCAACGCTCGCATATCTACCAGAATCATCACTTTGACAGCACACGCTGGGATTATTTCGAATCGCGTGACGACGATATCGTTATCGCGACATCTTACAAGGCAGGGACCACGTGGACACAGGCAATCGTTGCTCATTTGCTGTTTCCTGATGGAAATTTTCCGGCACCGCCTGCACAAATGTCACCGTGGCTCGATATGCGAGTTATTCCGTTGGAATTGGTGCTGAATAATTTGAAAGCGCAGCAGCATCGCCGTTTTATTAAAACGCATTTGCCACTTGACGGATTACCCTATAACGACAAAATCAAATACCTCTACATTGCCCGCGATCCTCGCGATGTGTTTATGTCGTTATGGAATCACTACCGAGGTATGAAAGAAGAGATGCTGATGTTGATGAATATGTTGCCTGGACGGGTAGGGGATGAATTGCCAGCGCCGCCGAGTGATGTGCATGTGTTTTGGCGAAATTGGATTACCCGTGGTACTTTTGCGTGGGAAAACGATGGTTGGCCTTATTGGTCACATCTTTCTAATGTTCAGTCTTGGTGGAATTTTCGTCACCTCCCTAATATTCGGCTTTTCCATTACAGCGACATGCTCATCGATACCGAGCGCGAAGTTCGCCGCATTGCTGCATTCCTGGAAATCGATGTTCCGCAATACGCGTGGCCCGGTATCATCAAAGCGGTTTCTTTCGCCGAAATGAAACGTCAAGGTGAATTATATGCGCCCGGAGGCGGGCAATTCTTCAAAGGCGGTGCGCAGACATTTTTGCACAAAGGCACGAACGGGCGTTGGCGAGAAGTGCTGAACGATGATGAATTATCCCTTTACGATGCCGCTTGCAAACATGTGTTAACACCGGATTGCCGTAGTTGGTTGGAGAATGGTGGGAAAGTTTGAAGGTTTATTGTGTCGAGATTTGGTGGATAAAAATACTTATTTGATCGATTCTTAACATTCTTGTTGATATGGTTACTAATTCATGACCATAATAGGCTGCTGATCAATACTTATTGCAGTGTAACAATAATAAGTTTTCTTTGCTGGCATCAGTGCAGGTGTTTATTCAATTAACAATATAGAATATAGGAGAAAGTAATATGAAAGCATGTCGCAATTTAATCGCGTTGATCATAATTGGCACACTTACCGCATGCGCGCATATGAATCCTCATCCGATGGATATGACGCAAGCCGTACAAAGTGCGACAACAAAAGCAGATCATGAAAACCTAGCTAAACACTACGAAGATACTGCAAAACAAATGCAGGCAAAAGTATTAGAACACAAGAAAATGTTGGAAAAATATCAAGATAATGCGGCTGCTTACGGTAGACAAGCGGCTGATCTGGAGTCGCATTGCCGAAACTTAATCAGTTCTTATGAGGAGGCTGAGAGAGCCAATCTGAGCCTCGCTGAAATTCACCGTAAAATGGTGTTGGAAGCTAAATAGTTAAATTGCCTCCGGCAGAGCCGGAGGCTTATAGTAGGGAAGTTGGTGAATGATCATCAAAAAACTGAACAACTACTTGCGGAAATTGCTGTATGTAATTTTTAATCATTAGCTTGAACATTCCGTCAATGTGTTCCACATACAGATTGGTCATAGTATCTCTATTCATCATCCATGTTACAGGATGCGCTGTCTTGGCAGTCGCCGATGCGGCTGTTACTGCCGTTGTAACGACGGTCAAAACCACGGTTAAAGCTGTTGGGGCTATTGCAGATTCGGTAATTCCCGATAGCAAGGAAAAAGAAGGTACCACTACGGAGAAATAATGCCTGCTTATTGGGTTTTGTTGTTGCAAAGCCGCTCTTTAATCGTCTGAGACCTTTGCACGGTTACTACGCGGCACGATAATTGCGTTAAAAATTCGCGAAAAATGCTCATTTACCCTGTGTAAACTCCGCTTTTTCGCAAATTTTTGCCTTATTCTCGTACCGCTCATGACACCGTGCAAAGGTCTCCGTCTGTACAAGCGATTAGCGTAAGTTTATGTGGTGCACAGCTAAAAGGTTATTGGATATCGAGCAATTGGCTGCTATTTTGAGTTTGCAATTGTGTTTGTGTTCGAGCACGTGATATCAAAACCGGTACGCCGCTTTTTTCAAGAATGGCCTGATCCAGAGCTTCTTGGTCGATTTCAAAATCACTGGGAATAGCTTTCCTGCTGCTGTTGAGCGTTAGGAAATCGGTTACTGCTGCTATTACCATTTGTGAATAATTGGCATATTTCTGTTCTTCTTCTTCCAATGGCGGATGCAGTTCGATAAACAGCGAATCCAAGAGCCAACCGAGTTTGATCGGTTGATTGACTACCTGTACTTGTGTGCCGACCGGTACTTTATCGAAAAGCGCTTCGATATCTTCAGGGTACATGCGAATGCATCCCGCGGAAACTCGCATACCGACACCGAATGGTTTAATCGTGCCGTGAATCAAATAACTGCCGCTACCGATGCTTAAGCGCATCGCGTATCGCCCCAGCGGATTGGTCGGTCCGGGTGGTACGATGCTGGGGTAGGGCGGTTCGCCATTGGCTATGCGATCCATTTGCAGCGACTTCGGTGGAATCCAGGTCGGGTCTTTCTTTTTTTCGATGATTCGCGACACGCCTAAAGGTGTAATCCAATCCATTCTGCCGATACCGACAGGGTGAGTGATGATTTTCGGTTTTTCGCCTTTCGGGGTGTCGGGAAAGTAATAAATTCGCATTTCCGCCAGATTGACTACCAAACCCTTACGTTCAGCTTGCGGAATAATATAGCGGCTTGGCAGAATGACTTTTGCGCCGTCTTCCGGCAGCCAGCGGTCAACATCTGGGTTTGCCAGTAAAATTTCGATTTGACCGATATCGTAACGGCGAGCGATATCCAATAATGTTTCTTCGCGGCTTGCTTCCGTGGTTCTGATTTGTCCAAAAATATCAATACCGGGCGGTGGAAGTGTCCAGGTCTCCGCTTTAAGTGGAGAGGCGATTATGAATTGAATAACAGCAAAAGCGAATAATGTATTTTTGAACATAGTGCATGCCTTTTCGGGACAAAATCTGACTTTAACTAACCGTTGTTACAAGCAATGTGACATAGGATTGGAATCATACTGCAATTATTTTAATCGGAAACACGAATAACAAGCATTTAAATTTGTTTTTTCGAATTTTTAACGATCCGATAGATACTTCCATGTGGAAAAGGTGGCTCCTTGTCCAATATTGACGCCACGCGAATTCAGAATATTCCAAATGGTAATTTGTTCAGCGATAAATCGCTTGCCGGTACTGGTAATTCTGATGCCACTATAATCGGTAACAAAACCTTGAGTTTGAACTTGCATCAGCATTTTCGCGCGCGCTTCGCGATTGATCGGTTCTGCGGTTAATCTTGATGGTGTTTGCGTAAATTGCTGCCAAGGCAACTCCCATAAATTTAGCGCTGTTTGGTTACCGTAGTTCAATACAGGGTCGACTTCAGAGTCATGTGAAGCCACAACGAATTTACTGCAAAATAGTCGCTCGGCTTGTTGCAGTATTGTGCCGTGTCGCGGAATTAATTCCTGTTTGATCCAATGATAATAGCTGTCAAGTAAAAATTGACACCACTGTAAGGTAGCAGGATTAAGCCAATCGGATTGCATCATTTAGTACAACGAGTATTCTCTATTGGATATTTTTTTTAATCAAAATAGTGTTTCTGCCATTCGGTAATGTTTGCGGATAATCTTTGCTATAGTGCAATCCGCGACTTTCGTGACGCTGTAGTGCGCATTGCACAATCAAGTCGGCACTATCAACGAGATTACGTAATTCCAATAAGTCACTGGTTACGCGAAAATTTGCATAATATTCATTAATTTCTTCATGCAGTAATTCGATTCGGTGTTGTGCACGCTGTAATCGCTTGGTTGTTCTAACAATGCCTACATAATTCCACATGAAACGGCGAAGCTCATCCCAATTATGCGCAATGACAATTTCTTCGTCGGCGTCGGTAACGCGGCTTTCGTCCCAATCCGGTAGCGTCGGTAGATCTGTAATCGGTTGATCGATTATATCTCTGGCGGCGGCTTGCGCAAATACAATGCATTCCAGTAATGAATTACTGGCCAAACGATTGGCGCCGTGTAAACCGGTATGAGCCGTTTCACCGATTGCGTAAAGATTATTCAAATTGGTTCTGCCGTTTTGATCCGCTACGACACCACCGCAAGTGTAATGTGCTGCCGGAACGACCGGAATAGGTTCTTTTGATATGTCGATGCCAAGTTCCAAACAACGCGTATAAATGGTGGGAAAATGCGCTTTAAGAAAACTGTGTGATTTGTGAGTTATATCTAAATAAACGCAATCGAGCCCTCTTTTTTTCATTTCGAAATCGATTGCGCGGGCAACGATGTCGCGTGGAGCCAATTCGGCACGTGTATCATGCTGCAGCATGAAGCGCTCGCCATTGGGTAGTTTTAATAATCCTCCTTCGCCACGAACTGCTTCGCTGATTAAAAATGATTTGGCGTGTGGATGATAAAGGCAAGTGGGGTGAAATTGGACAAATTCCATATTTGCAATTTGACAACCCGCGCGCCACCCCATGGCTATTCCATCGCCGGTCGCAGTATCCGGATTCGTCGTATAAAGATAAACCTTGCCGGCGCCTCCTGTTGCAAGAATCGTATGGTGTGCAGTAATCGTACGAACCTTGTCTTTATTTTTGTCGAGCACGTAAGCACCGAAACAGCGTTTGTGTTGTGTTCCAGCAAGTTTCGGTAATTTGTCGTTTGTGATCAGATCGATTGCGATGTGATTTTCTAAAATGGAAATATTCGGAGATTTTTGGATATTGCTGAGAAGCGTTTGCTGTATTGCTTTACCCGTGGCATCGCCACTGTGAAAAATACGACGCGTGCTATGACCGCCTTCTTGCGCAAGATGATATCCGGTTTGATTATTTCGATCACCGGTGAAATTTATCCCTTGATTGATCAACCAATGAATAGCATCCGCAGCATTTTCTGCGACGTATCGGGTGATATTTTCATCACATAGGCCAGCGCCAGCGATCAAGGTGTCTTGTACATGACTTTGCGGAGAATCGTCGCTTGATAATGCTGCCGCGATACCGCCTTGCGCCCACGAACTGGCTCCGGATTCAGCGGTTAATTTGGTTACAATGCAGATTTTTTTAGACGACGCTAGGTGTAAAGCCAATGTAAATCCTGCCAAGCCGCTTCCGATGATGAGTATATCAAAGTGATTGTTTTGCATTAATTTATCCTAAGAACGGCTATTTGGTACTGAAAATTTTCACTAATTTGATTGTACGATATTTGTTATATTCCTTCGGTTTGCCATTGAAATAGTTTCGCATGGGATACTGATGTGTGTTTTTCAATTGACGTAAGTAATATCCTAAATTAGAAAGATTTTTATTTTCTATCAATTTGGCTTCGGTTTTCCAGTTGCTTGCTGATAACGACTATGATGCAGCACGCAAAAAAATAGTGAACTTAACAACAGGGTTAATGGTCTTTATCGAGGGTTGAGAAAATAACATGGTTTCCGAGATCCTTTTGGATAGGTATACTTATTCTGTTGTGTCATTATGCTTCATTTAATGGCACAAGGAAAAATTAAATATTCATTTGCAATGCTCGGGGATTGAGTTGTATGGGTGATCGGGAGGTCGATCAACAGCTGGTAGAGCGAGTTCAAGGCGGAGATAAACATGCATTTGATCTGCTTGTTATAAAATATCAACGTAAATTGGCGCGGTTATTGTCGCAATATATTCGTGATCCAGCCGAAGTTGAGGATGTGGTGCAAGAAGCCTTTATCAAAGCATACCGAGCGATGCCGTCTTTTCGTGGTGAAAGTGCTTTTTACACTTGGCTCTATCGCATCGGAATTAATACCGCTAAAAATTTTTTAGTGTCGCAAGGACGTAAATTGCCGACTTTACAAGGCTTTGATAATGAAGACGCTGAAGATTTTGAGGATAATGCATTATTAAAAGAAGTTAATACGCCGGAAAGTGAACTGATGAGCCAGCAAATTGCTCAAACAGTTAATCAGACATTGGATTCGTTGCCTGATGAATTGCGAACGGCTATTGTTTTAAGAGAAATCGACGGATTAAGTTATGAAGAAATTGCCAATATTATGAATTGTCCTATTGGAACGGTGCGTTCTCGTATATTTCGTGCGCGTGAAGCGATATCTGAACAATTGCGTCCTTTGCTGGGGACAAGTAAAGATAAGAGGTGGTAAGATGGAAAATAAAGTTTCTGAGTTGATGGACGGTGAGCTGAATGATCAAAGTGTATCGAATGTTCTTGGGGCGTTAAAAAAAGATCACGAATTACAGGAAAAATGGCAGGCATATCACTTAATTGGTGACGCTATCCGACAATCGTCTTGTTTATCTGTCAATATTTCGTCAAGTGTCAGTCAAAAATTAAAAAACGAACCCATCATCTTCTCTCCTAAAGTTTCAACCAAGCCACCAATCAGCTATGACAGAAAACAAAAATATAAAGTTTTTGCATTTGCAATAGCGGCCTCCGTCATTGCAATGATCTCTGGCGGGATTTTTATGAATCACTTATACGAACCCAAACAGATGATGGTTGTGGATCAATCCAAACAAGAGCGTAACTTCAATGCGGCTCCCATTATGGTATCAAACCCATCAGTGAAACATCATTATGTGCACCCTCCGGTTGAGATAAATGATTATTTATTTGTGCATCGGGAATTTTCTCCTGGGATAACGGTGCGCGGACATGTAACAAATGTTAATAGCATGCCAGAAATTCATGAAAGATATGGTCGATGATTAGTCACAAGCTATTCGTACTTGTTGTTTTATTCACATTCGGTTTTCAAGCAGCAGACGCACAAGAATTACCCCCCTCCACCGAAAGTGCACTGACATGGTTGAAAAAAATAGCGGATGCACCGCGTAAGCATAACTATTCCGGGATATTTGTCTACTATGCGGATAGTCATATGGAAACTTCGTCCATTGTTCATAAAGTCGATGCTTCCGGTGAGCGTGAACGAATAGAAGTTTTAGACGGTTTGCCGCGCATCGTCTTCCGCAACAATGATGAAATGACATGTTATTTGCCGGAAAGCAAAAAGGTTTTTTCTGAGAAGCGCTGGTTTCGAAAATTTTTTCCGGATTTTATACCTCAGCTAGCGGATAATATTAACGAGCTTTATTATGTTAAAGAAATCAAGCGTGAGAAAGTGACCAACCGAGAAACGCAAGTGTTGGCGTTGATTCCGCGAGACACTTTGCGATACGGTCATCGGTTCTGGGTAGATGTTGAAACGGGGTTGTTGTTGAAGGTTGCTGTGATGCAAGATAGTGATATTATAGAGCAATTCTCTTTTGCGCAACTGCAAATCGATCACGAAATTAATGCTGATCAAGTTAATCCGATTCAGTTAAATGATGCTACTAATGAATGGAAATTGACCAATTTAATTACCTCGATTTTAAGTAAAGAGCAATTGCAATGGGAAATTACCCAGCTGCCAGCGGGGTTTAAGACACTGGTCGAAATGAAGCGAAATTTAACTGAGAAACCGACTCTTGTCGATCATATTGCTTTAACTGACGGACTTGCGACGGTTTCTGTTTTTATCGAATCGATCAACAAAGATGCACCCGCACCCATTCCGGGTTTTTTTTCCAGTCGTGGAGCAATCAATATTTATGTCAGAACTTTAAACGACAACAAGATTACGACTGTAGGTGAAGTTCCTCCCGAAACAATTAAATTAATTGGCAATTCTGTAGTGATGCGAAATTGATTTAATTTTCTGTGAAATCACAAATTATAATTCTTCCATATCAGCGCTATCAGTTATTATCTGATCATAAAATCAATCTAAAATAAATTTTTTGTATGCGTATCTTTAGAACAAAAATCATGTTTCGATTTTTATTAATACCGTTTTTCTCATTTGCTTCAGCAGTGTTTGCACAAACAGTGAGCTTGCCTGATTTCACAAGCTTGGTTGAAAACCATGGTGCGGCGGTAGTCAATATCAGTGCCTCACAGAATAACAATGCGATGAATAATCAGATGATTCCCGAGATACAGGGAATACCGGAAAATTCACCTTTCTATGAGTTCTTCAGAAGGCATATGCAGCCGTTTCCTTCTCCGAGAAAATCGGAACCTAAATCTTTGGGGTCAGGGTTTATTATCAGCTCGGATGGATATATTTTAACCAATGCGCATGTTGTCGAGGCTGCCGATGAAATTACCGTTAAGCTTAACGATAAACGTGAGTTTGTGGCTGAAATAATCGGAACCGACCGGAAAACCGATATCGCTCTTATTAAAATTAATGCCGCAGATTTGCCCAAAGTGACACAAGGAAACCCAGAAAATCTCAAAGTGGGTGAATGGGTTGTTGCGATTGGCTCACCGTTTGGGTTTGAACATAGCGTGACTGCAGGTATTGTGAGTGCCAAAGGACGTTCGCTAGCCCAAGAAAATTTTGTTCCTTTTATTCAAACTGATGTGGCCATTAACCCAGGAAATTCGGGTGGACCGTTATTTAATATGCGAGGAGAAGTGGTTGGCATCAATTCGCAAATTTACAGTCGTACCGGTGGATTCATGGGGCTTTCTTTTGCGATTCCAATCAATGTGGCCACCGAAATTGCCGATCAATTAAAAGCCAGCGGTAAAGTAAGTAGAGGACGTATAGGTGTTATGATTCAGGAGGTTACTAAAGAGCTTGCCGAATCATTTGGCCTGACAGAAAATAAAGGTGCTCTGGTTGTTTCAGTGGAAAAGGGTGGGCCGGCAGATAAATCCGGCATTAAAGCGCGTGACATCATTTTGACGTTTAATGACATAAAGGTCGCTACGTCGTCGGATCTGCCGCGGATTGTCGGCAATACCAAGCCGGGTTCAAAGGTGCCACTGGAATTATGGCGTGATGGTGCTGCAAAGGTGATAAAGGTTGAAGTTGGTGAAACACCGGCGGATGACGGGAGCGATAGTCGTAAATCCAAACAAAATAAGAAATCGCGTGAATCCAATCGTATCGGGTTAATTTTGAGTGAGCTTACGAAGGAACAAAAACAGCAATTGGAAATAAGTAATGGATTGTTGGTTGAAGACATTCAACCAGGTATTGCGAGTCGTTCTGGGATTCGAGTCGGTGATATTATTGTTGGATTTAATAGTAAAGATATTGAAACCATTGAACAATTTAATGGCTTGTTGAACCAAGCCCAGTCTGGGAAAAATATTGCGTTGTTAATCAGGCGCGGAGACATGACGACTTTTATAACCATAAAGCTTACCGATGATGACAAAAAATGAGAAAGGTCATGCTGCCGTAGTTAATGAGAATGTTTCATTGATCGTTTACGGCCGCGAAGAATGTCACCTTTGTCTGGAAATGATCGCCGCATTGCAGGAATTGCAAAAGCGAAGATCATTTTCATTTTCGTTTGTCGATATTGATGACGACTCAGACTTAAAAAAGCGATACGGGGAAAAAGTTCCTGTCTTGACATCATTGAACAACCAAGAAATTTGTCACTATCATCTGGATATTGCAGTTTTAGATGCTTATCTGGATAAATTTCGCTAGAATGCTGCCTCTCTTTTAATCATCAGTAAGATCTTTTAATTTTCAATCTTTCCCAGCATCGCTGGAATTAATTATTGCGTATTTCTACCTCGATGCGGCACATTCGAAATTTTTCCATCATTGCACATATAGATCACGGTAAATCAACCTTAGCGGATCGGATCATACATTTGTGCGGTGGTTTATCCGATCGTGAAATGGAAGAGCAAGTTTTGGATTCTATGGATCTGGAGCGTGAACGGGGCATTACCATCAAAGCGCAAACTGCAGCCTTGCATTACAAAGCGCGAAACGGCGAAATTTATTTATTGAATTTAATTGATACGCCAGGTCATGTCGATTTTTCCTATGAAGTTTCGCGATCTTTGGCTGCTTGTGAAGGAGCATTGCTTGTCGTGGACGCTTCGCAGGGTGTCGAAGCGCAGACAGTTGCCAACTGCTATACCGCGATTGAGCAAGGTGTTGAGGTCATACCGGTGCTGAATAAAATCGATTTGCCGGCTGCCGATCCGGAGCGGGTGATAGACAACATCGAAGAAGTGATCGGGATTGATGCGCACGACGCCGTAAGAGTCAGTGCAAAAACGGGCGTAGGCGTCGAAGATGTGTTGGAGGCGCTGATTGCGAAAATTCCCGAGCCCAATGGCGATTCTGGTGCCCCGCTTAAGGCGTTGATCATCGATTCATGGTTCGATAATTATGTCGGCGTCGTTATCTTGGTTAGAATTGTCGATGGTACGATTAAACCCGGCGACAAAATTTTACTAATGGCTACCAAAGCGACTTATTTGTGCGAACAGGTCGGTGTGTTTGTACCAAAATCACTCTGCCGTGATTCTTTAAGCGCTGGGGAGGTAGGGTTTATTATTTCTGGCATTAAGGAATTGGATGCGGCAAAGGTGGGGGATACCGTCACATTGGCTGCACGTCCTGCTGCGGAACCATTGCAAGGCTTTAAGGAGATTAAACCACAAGTTTTCGCGGGATTGTATCCGGTGGAATCGAATCAATACGATGCGCTTCGCTCGGCGTTGGAAAAATTGAAATTGAACGATTCATCGTTACATTTCGAGCCGGAAGTATCGCAAGCATTGGGTTTTGGTTTTCGTTGCGGCTTTTTGGGTTTGTTGCATATGGATATTGTGCAAGAACGGCTGGAAAGAGAATACGACATGGATTTGATTACTACGGCACCGACAGTGGTTTATCAATTGTTGATGCGCGACGGCAGCATGATGGAAATTGAAAATCCATCCAAAATGCCGGATCTTTCCAAGATTGCTGAGATTCGAGAGCCTATCATCACGACGACGATTTTAGTGCCGGAAGAGTATCTTGGTGCTGTTATTACGCTATGTGTGAGCAAACGTGGATATCAAAAAAATATGCAATACATGGGAAAGCAGGTAATGCTGACTTATGAAATGCCGCTCAATGAAGTGGTTATGGATTTTTTCGATCGCTTAAAATCGGTCAGCCGCGGTTATGCATCGTTGGATTATGAATTCAAAGAATTCCAGACTTCCGATTTAGTGAAGCTGGATGTATTGATTAATGGCGATAAAGTCGACGCATTGTCTTTGATAACTCACCGCAGCAATAGCCAATTCCGAGGACGGGAATTGGTGCAAAAAATGCGTCAATTGATACCACGCCAGATGTTCGATATTGCCGTACAAGCGGCAATTGGTGCCCACGTCATCGCACGCGAAACGGTAAAAGCATTGCGCAAGAATGTGTTGGCAAAATGCTACGGTGGCGATATTACACGTAAACGAAAGTTGCTGGAGAAACAAAAAGCAGGTAAAAAGAGGATGAAACGGGTCGGTAATGTTGAAATACCGCAAGAAGCCTTCTTGGCGATTCTGCAAGTAGAAAATAAATAATGAGGAAGCAAGATACAGTGCAAAATTCGCGAGACAAAATTGGGTGTGATTATGCGATGACAGTTAAGGGAACATTATGAATTTTCCCTTAATTCTTCTGACATTGTTGATCATAACGGGTGTCATCTGTTTATTAGATTATTTTCTATGGCGAAAAAAGCGAAACAAGGATGAAAGCGAACCTTGGTGGATTGAGTACCCGAAAAGCTTTTTTCCTATTATTTTGATCGTTTTTATTTTGCGCTCATTTATCGTTGAGCCTTTTAAAATTCCTTCCGGTTCGATGCTGCCTACACTGCTGATAGGTGATTTTATTTTGGTCAATAAATACACCTATGGAATTCGGTTACCCGTCATTAATAAGAAAGTATGGGATGTCAACGACCCGGAGCGCGGTGATGTACTGGTTTTTCGTTATCCCGAAGATCCCTCCATTGATTATATTAAACGTATAGTTGGTATTCCTGGCGATGTCGTCACTTATCATAATAAGCAATTAATAATAAACGGCGAAATTATCAAAATGGAATATGAAGGAGACTATAAATATGTCGAGTCTGGATTAGGTTATATTTATTCCGATCGTTATTCCGAATATTTAACCGGCGAAAGTCATTCAATTTTAATCAATCAAGATGTGAAAGGTATTCAATTCGCCAATGTTAGGGACTTTAAATTTCGTGAGAACTGCAAATACCAACGCTCGGGATTTACTTGCGAAGTCCCGCCAGGTAATTATTTTACGCTAGGTGATAACCGTGACAGCAGCAGTGACAGTCGATACTGGGGGTTTGTTTCAGAAGAAAATATCGTCGGTAAGGCTTTTATGATTTGGTGGAATTTTTCAGACTTTGGGCGAATCGGGTTATCGATAAAATAATTTGTGGAATATTTTTCGAAAGGAGTGTGGACGACCATGCATGTATTGCCGCGGAAACAGCAAGGGTTGAGCTTGTCGGGTTTATTAGTTTGGTCGGTCATTTTGGTCATGGTTGCAATTTATGGTTTCAAAATAGCGCCGGCGTACTTTGAATACTCTACCATCAAGAAAAACTTGGTTGCGGTTGGCAAAGAAGCCAATACGCAGCAAACAAATGTGAATCAAATTCGAACGTCTTTTGCTAAGCGCGCGCAAGTAGACAATATCACTTCCATTAGCAGTCAAGACATCAAAATACAAAAAGAAGCTAATCGCATCTTACTTAGCGTCGACTACACGGTAAAAATTCCATTGGCTGCGAATGTGTCACTAACGATTGATTTCAATGCGCAAAGTGAATAATACTTTTGTGCTGATGCGATGCCATGCGCCATGGATTTTCAAATAATTTTTCACTAAGTTTGGAAAAATTCTGTTTCAATCTCGGGTATCACTTTGTTCGCCCGGAACTTTTATTGGAAGCATTGACGCATAGAAGTCATAGCGCATTGCATAACGAGCGCCTTGAGTTTCTTGGCGACGCAGTGTTGAATTGTGCTATTGCCGGAGTGATTTATAAGAGCTTTCCTGATCTGTCGGAAGGGTATCTATCCCGATTGCGCGCCAGTCTTGTCAATCAAAATGCATTATCGGAAATGGCGCTAAATTTGCAACTGGATCAGTTGGTTCGTTTAGGAGAGGGCGAACTCAAAAGTGGCGGCAGTCATCGCCCTTCAATTCTAGCCGATGCTTTTGAAGCGGTATTAGGAGCGATTTATCTCGATAGCGATTTTATGCGAGCGGAATCAGTGATAGCAAAGCTTTATGATCCGTTGATTCGGAAAATCGATCTTGATTCACAAAGTAAAGACCCCAAATCTCAGCTTCAAGAATTTTTGCAAAGTCATAGGCTGGCATTACCGGAATATACCGTGGTTGCCACTTCTGGAAAAGCGCATAAACAGAAATTCCAGGTTGAATGCGTTTTGACCGCATTTAATATCAAAACACTAGGCGAAGGATCCAGTCGGCGTAGTGCTGAACAAGCTGCAGCCAAATTGGCTTATGATGAAGTGCATTCCATATAATTATTTCAATATTTATGGTATGCATTGCTGCTATACCTCGGCACCAATTCGGGCAATTGAACAGTATGAATCATAATGCAGATTTTCGCACGGGCTATATCGCCATCATTGGTCGCCCCAATGTAGGTAAATCCACATTATTGAATCAATTGTTACAACATAAGATCAGCATTACTTCTCGTAAAGCGCAGACTACGCGCTACCGGATTCATGGCATTGTAACGCAAAGACAAACGCAATTTATTTTTGTCGATACACCGGGATTTCAAACACAGCATACAAATCGGCTAAATAGTGCGATGAATCGTATGGTTACGCAAAGTGTTCGCGATGTAAATGTGATTTTGTTTGTCATTGAGGCCATGCACTTTGATCAACGTGATTTATCCGTGCTGAAGATTTTGCCGGAAAACGTACCTGTCATACTTGTAGTCAATAAAGTTGATAAACTGGCAGATAAGAATCAATTACTGCCTTTTCTGGAGAAAATGAGCGCACAGTTTCGGTTTGCAGCCATAGTACCGATCAGTGCAGCAAAAAAGATCCAATTGATGGCGCTGCTAACCACTGTTCGAAATTATCTGCCGGTTAATTCGCCGTTATATCATGAAGATGAAATTACCGATCGCAGTGAGCGATTTATTGCCGGTGAATTTATCCGGGAAAAGTTATTTCGGTTGATTGGTGATGAAATTCCGTATTCCACCAGCGTGGTGATCGATCAATTCGAACAAGAAGCGCATATTTGTAAAATTTATGCCACTATTTTGGTAGAAAAGAATAATCAGAAAGCTATTGTAATAGGAAAAAAAGGCGAACGTTTGAAACAAATCGCCAGTGAAGCGCGAAGCGATATGGAAAAATTATTCGATTCCAAAGTTTTTTTGAATGTTTGGGTTAAAGTTAGAAACGGTTGGATGGATAACGAACAAGCCTTGAGGGATCTGGGTTTTGAATAAAACGAGGAATGACTCTTTGAATCAAGAGTGCTGAAGATGATTGAATTAGGGGTTAATATTGATCATGTGGCGACGTTAAGGCAAGCACGCCACACTATTTATCCGGATCCGATCGAAGCGGCTCTGATCGCTGAATCAGCGGGGGCCGATGCGATTACGTTGCATTTAAGAGAGGATCGTCGACATATTCAGGATCGCGATGTCGAGATTTTGCGAGAGCGCTTAACGAGTCGAATGAATCTGGAAAGTGCCATTACGGCTGAAATGATCGCAATTGCATTGAAAATAAAACCGCATGATATTTGTCTTGTTCCTGAAAGGCGTGAAGAACTGACAACTGAAGGCGGATTGGATGTCATCAAATACTTCGATAGTGTCAAACGTGCCTGCCAACGATTGGGGGAGGCGGGTATTCGAGTATCCTTGTTCATAAACGCCGATTCCAGGCAAATTGATGCGGCTGCGCGTGCCGGTGCTCCGGTAATCGAAATTCACACTGGAGGTTATGCTGATGCACCTACAATAGAGGCGCAGCAAAAACAGTTTAACGATATCGTGAAGGCTGTGGCCTGTGGAATCGATTTGGGATTAAAAGTAAATGCTGGACACGGGTTGCATTATGACAACGTACAATCGATCGCTGCCATCCCGGAAATTTCCGAATTAAACATTGGCCATGCGATTGTCGGGCGCGCTATATTTGTCGGCTTTAAGCAAGCGGTGCAGGAAATGAAGCAATTGATGCTAGAGGCGCGTCGATGATTTATGGCATCGGTACCGATATTGTCGAATCGTCGCGAATCGAACAATCATTGGAACGATATGGAGATCGTTTTGCACGTCGCATTCTGACCGATAGCGAATGGAATGAGTTTCGCGAAAGCCATAAGCCAATTTTGTATCTTGCCGGACGGTTTGCTGCTAAAGAAGCTTTAGCAAAAGCCATGGGAACCGGTTTGCGTCACCCGGTTAATTTGTCGTATATCACTATTGCTCATGATGATTTGGGCAAACCCTTTTTTGAATTTCACCCGCAGCTTGATCAATTACTCAACGACAAAGGCATTCGGCAGCATCATCTGTCGATTAGCGACGAACGCACAATCGTTTGTGCTTTTGTCGTATTGGAAGCGTAAGCAATGTCGCTTGGTCCCGTCATGGTGGATATTGCCGGTGTAGACCTGGCAGCTGACGATGTAAAAAGATTAATGCATCCGATGACAGGCGGCGTAATTTTATTTGCACGCAATTATACCGATCACCATCAATTATCGGATTTGACGCTAAAAATCCATCAGTTGCGTACACCTCATTTGTTGATTTCAGTCGATCATGAAGGTGGTCGTGTACAACGCTTTCAGAAAGATTTTACCAAGTTGCCTGCAATGCGGGAGTTGGGAAAACTATGGAACAAATACCCAGCACGTGCACGTCATCTGACAAAGCAAGTCGGGTTTGTATTGGCGGCTGAATTAAATGCGTGCGGCATCGATTTTAGTTTCACGCCCGTTCTCGATATCGATCATGGAAATAGCGGCGTGATAGGGGATCGTGCATTCCATCAAGATCCTCAAGTGGTTGCGGAATTAGCGCACCATTTAATGCTAGGCTTGAAAAAAGGCGGCTTTCCTGCAATTGGAAAGCATTTTCCCGGTCATGGTTATATTCGGGCGGATTCACATCTTGAGAAATCGATTGATCATCGATCTTATCCGGAAATTGCGGCCAATGATTTAATTCCGTTCCAACATTTGATTGAAGCAGGACTGACCGGAATAATGTCCGCGCATGTGATTTATCCGCAGATCGATGCGAAGCCGGCGGGTTTTTCGACAATCTGGTTGCAAAAAATATTGCGCGAACAATTGCAGTTTGAAGGATGCGTCTTTAGCGACGATTTGACTATGCGTGGCGCAGGAGATTACTTGGAATCGATGTTATTGCGGGCACAAACCGCATTGCAGGCCGGGTGCGATATGATTTTGGTTTGTAACAATCCTTCCGGTGCCGATGAAATTCTAGCGAATCTGAAATGGGAAATGCCGACCACCAGCCAAGCGCGACTGGCACGCATGCATGGCAGAAATCATTTTGGATCTTTGATCAAATTGCGAGAAAATGGCGAATATGTTCACGCGGTGCGTGAAATTGGCGCTATCGGTTGTGAAAGTGGCGAATTGCCATTGTAGTGATGGATGGTAAAGATTTACTTCAATTGTTTATAAGGTTTAATTATGTCAGAAGTATTTGATGTGGCAGTTATAGGTGCCGGTCCGGGAGGTTATGTTGCAGCAATCCGCTGTGCGCAACTGGGGCTAAATGCTGTATGTATTGATGAATGGAAAAATGCTAAAGGTAAAGCGAGTCTTGGCGGTACCTGCTTGAATGTTGGCTGTATTCCATCCAAGGCATTGCTCGAATCTTCTGAGAATTATTTTCAGATAAAGCACAAACTTTCTGCGCATGGAATTACTGCTGGGCAAGCTTCGATTGACGTGCCTACCATGATTGCGCGTAAAGATAAAATCGTAACAACATTCACTACCGGCATTTCCTCGTTATTCAAAAAAAACAAAGTAAAAGCGATGCATGGCAAGGGTACGCTATTGCAACAGGAATCCGATACTAAAATCTGGCAGGTCAAAGTCGATGACAGTGGTAATACTGAAACCGTACTGGCAAAACATATCATTATTGCGACCGGCTCTGTACCTAGACCGTTACCTTTGATTACGATTGATAATAATAGAATTCTTGATAATTCCGGCGCTTTAGCAATGACGGAAATACCTAAACGCTTAGGTGTTATCGGTGCGGGTGTGATTGGGTTGGAAATGGGGAGTGTATGGCGCAGGCTCGGCTCCGAAGTCACTATTTTGGAGGCAATGCCGGAATTTTTAATGGCAGCCGATGAGCAAATTGCCAAAGAAGCAAAAAGTGCTTTTGCAAAAGAACCGGGATTGAAGATCCAAACCGGCGTTAAAATTCAATCGATCAAAGCTGATAATGATGTTGTGGCTATTCAGTATCTTGATGCGGAAAGCCAAATGCAGATGTTAGATGTCGATAAATTAATCGTAGCTATTGGGCGCGTTCCAAATACGACCGGATTAGGCGCAACGGAGAATGGTTTGGCGCTGGATGAACGAGGTTTCGTCGTGGTTGATCAGTATTGCCGTACTAATCTATCAAATGTTTATGCGATCGGCGATGTCGTGCGCGGCCCAATGCTGGCGCATAAAGCTTCGGAAGAAGGTGTTACGGTAGCCGAAATGATATCGCATCAAGAGAAAGGCTTGCCGTACGAGAATGAGACCGTCGATTTTAATACTATTCCGTGGGTCATTTACACGGCACCCGAAATCGCATGGGTTGGAAAAAATGAACAAGAATTAAAAGCAGCCGGTGTTGCGTATAAAGTCGGTCAATTTCCTTTTATAGCAAACGGCAGGGCTCGTGCAATGGGGGAAACCAGTGGTTTTGTCAAAGTAATCGCAGATGAAAATACGGACCGTGTATTGGGTGTGCATATGATCGGCCCCCATGTTTCAGAGTTGATTTCAGAAGCAGTAATGGCGATGAAATTTTCAGCCAGTAGCGAGGATATTGCATGCATCATTCACGCACATCCATCTTTATCGGAAGTGTTTCATGAAGCTGCGTTAGGTGTGAACAAACGCGCTTTACATATTTGAGCAATGTCTCACAGTTACTGATTACGTTTGTGAATAGCACGAACGTAATCAGTGCTCAAGTACTCAACGCATTATTAGAAACAATGGTTTTTATCAGGATTGACGCTGCATGACCAACGCAAATACTTCATGCCAGCTTCTTTGTTGACCAGATAATCTGCTCTGAGTTGTTTATTTTGCTCTACAGTCATACTTGCTTTTTCTGGAACGTATTTCTCTTGGCTCCAAAATCTGATTCGGCAAAATTCATCGTTTTGTCCGCATAAACGATTGATGGCTGCGCTATAAATTGTTCTATCCGTATGAACCGCATGATCGACGAGCACCAGGTAAATAATTTTTCCTGAGTCACCCAGTCCAACCGTACGCACCAAACGCCATCCATTGCCACTTTCCAGTTCAGTTGAAGCGGCGGCTTCTTCATGCTCGTGATCTTCTCCTTCATGAGCGGAAACACTAATGGGTAATGCAAGTAATGAGAATAATAATAAACTTGAAAAAAATTTGTACATAACTTCTCCCTGCTAAAAGCCAATTTTAAATATATATGTTTATTTGCACTTGCTCCCAGATTGTTTTTTACACTTAAATCTGGTTAATTCTAGCAGCCGGGCAGTATACGCGAAAAAATCACTTTGAACATTATTTTGCGTTCTTCCAAAAAATATTACTGTTGAATCCGAAATCACTGAGCGCTTTTAGAATCTGAAGATCCCAACAAATTATTGACGAGACAGAATTCCGGAATCGAATAAATATATTGACATCAATACCCATATCAAGTTGTAATACGCGGTTTTATTGATCCAATAAATTTTAGAGAGTTTAGAGAGAAAAATGAAACGTACTTATCAACCTTCAGTAACCAAGAGAAAGCGTACGCATGGATTTTTAGTGCGCATGAAAACACGCGGCGGCGCAGCGGTTATACGTGCTCGCCGAGCTAAGGGACGAGCTAGATTAGGTGTTAATTAGATTCAGTCTAAATTTAGACTACCCAAATATTGCAGACTGCGTAAATCAACGGAGTTTTTTGCGGTATTAAATTTTAAGCACCAAATCAGCGGTGATTTTATTCAGGTTTATATTAAACCGAATGATACGGGCCATGAGAGGTTAGGTTTGATCGTATCGAAAAAGATGATGCGGCATGCGGTTAAACGCAATTGGATTAAACGAATACTACGTGAAAATTTTAGATTGTCGCGTGATCACGTTAACCTAAAAAACATGGATTGGGTGGTGCGGCTAAAACGCTCAGTAAATAAAGATGATGCAGCAAAAGTTATCATTGAAATGCGGTTACTCATGATTCAATTACAGCAATGTCCCGCTTAATTATAGCCCTCATTAAATGCTATCAGTACTGTATCAGCCCCCTTCTTCCGCCGTCATGTCGTTTTAGCCCAACCTGCTCACAATATGCATGTGAAGCATATAAAAAATATGGTTTGATACGCGGTACCAAACTCAGCGTATGGCGCATACTGCGATGCAATCCATGGAGTAAGGGTGGGTATGAACCTGTTCCCTGAGTGTCGCAAGTAAGTTCTTGTATCGATTAAATAATGTTTAGAGATGACCTTTAAAAAAGTTTTGCTTGATTTTACCGTAAGTTGCAAAATGAAATCGCAAAGCCGAAAAATATTACTCAATTTAATAAAAAATAATGGAAACTAGACGCCTTGTTTTAATTATTATTTTTTCAACATCTCTGCTTTTCTTATGGGATGCGTGGCAAAAAGAATTATATCCTCCAGCCTCCCAAGTAATGTCGGCAGTGGATTCTAATGCCCCGAATCAGCGACATGATCCGTTGCCTGTTCCAGGCGATGAGTTGACCGCGTCTGCGTCAGGTTCCGGAACGGTATCTGAAATCGAGGGTGTCAGTCCTTCCGTTACGCCCAATTTATTTGCCATCGGCGATAAGATCAAAGTAATCACGGATAAAATAATCGTCGAAATCGATACCGCCGGCGGCGACATCAGGCAATTGGGTTTGATCGATCATCCGTCGAGAGAAGACCCGAGTAAACCCTACGAACTGTTGCTGGACAAGACGGCACGCTTTCATGTTGCTCAATCCGGGTTAATCGGAAGCGATTTACCCAATCACAAAACCAAATATTCAGTCGATTCGAACAACTACGAATATCGCCTGGAATCCGGGCAAGACAAAGTAACTGTACGCTTGTTGGCAGCGGAAGAAAACGGTATTCAAGTCGCTAAGATTTTTACCTTTTATCGTGGCAGCTACGTTATTGATGTTGGATTTGAGATTACTAATCAAAGCAATGCGATGATTATGCCATTCTCATATTTCCAAATGCTGCGCGACGGTAATGAACCGAGCGGATCCAGCTCACTGGTGCATTCGTACACCGGTCCGGCGATGTATACCGATGCAGAAAAATTTCTAAAAATAAAATTTTCCGAATTAGATAAAAATAAAGCAGAGTACCCAACCAATGCCGATAACGGCTGGATCGCCATGCTGGAGCATTACTTTTTAACAGCCTGGTTGCCGCCGCAAAACACCCCGCGCGAATTTTTTGCCAAACGCTTGTCACACAATCAATATACAGCAGGCGTCATTGCCCCGGTTGGTGCGATTGAAGTTGGCGAGACAAAAAATATCGCAATGCCGTTTTATGCCGGTCCACAAGAACAAGATAAACTAGCGGAGTTAGCGCCAGGACTAGAGTTAACCGTTGACTACGGTTGGTTGACCATATTGGCGGTTCCGTTATTCTGGTTGTTATCTTTTTATCACGGCTGGACAGATAATTGGGGTTACGCGATTATTCTTTTGACGTTGACCGTCAAATTGCTGTTCTTTCCACTATCTGCCGCCGGGTATCGCTCAATGGCGAAACTGCGAGTGGTAACGCCGAAATTGCAACGAATACGTGAGCAATATGCCAGCGACCGTCAGCGCATGCATCAGGCGATGATGGAGTTTTATAAAGAAGAAAAAATCAATCCAATGGGTGGATGTCTGCCGATCTTGGTTCAGATTCCTGTATTTATTGCATTGTTTTGGACTTTGATGGCTGCTGTTGAGCTGCGTTATGCTCCTTTTGCGTTGTGGATTACCGACATGTCGGTTCCCGATCCGTACTATGTACTACCGGTGATTATGGGCATATCGATGTGGGTGCAATCCAAACTGAGTCCCACACCGACCGATCCGATTCAGGCGAAAGTGATGCAAATCATGCCGCTTGCATTCAGTATTTTCTTTTTCTTCTTCCCGGCAGGTTTAGTGTTGTATTCACTGTGCAACAATATTTTGTCCATCGCACAGCAATGGCAAATCACTCGCATGTTTGAAAATAAAGCCGAAGCCAGTGCCAATAAAGATAAGTCAAAGAGAAAAATTAAAAACAAACCGGAGTCGGAAAAAGGCAATGCGGAAGTAATTGAATCTGTTGCGGAACAAGCCGAAGAGAAAACTTCAATTGAATCAGAGACAGCTTCAGATCAATCGCAAAAAACGGATGAGCCGGCAGCAGCATCTGCAAAGCAAATCTCCGCTACTACGGCAAAAACAAAAATAACTTCTCCGGCGACTCGGAAGCCCAGGAAGAAAAAGTAATAAGGGCATCTCTAAAAATTCAGATTTTTAAACAAGACGAGGCGAGANNGCGAGAATAAAAAATATTGACGCAACATAGTATTGATAGGTAAGAAAATATTTTTTATGAACAACAAAGTGTTGTGACAAAATATGCGTTTTTAGTGATGTTCATCAATGATTGAAAGCTGATACCGACACCATCGCCGCCATTGCAACACCTCCGGGTCGTGGCGGTGTCGGCGTAATTCGCATCTCCGGCAAGAATCTGCATCCTATCGCAGTCGCGTTATTGGGAAAATTGCCCCAGCCGCGTTATGCCACTTACTGCAAATTCCTTGACGATCAGGGTTTGATTATCGATCAAGGTATTGCACTCTACTTTCCTAATCCGCAATCTTACACCGGAGAAGACGTGCTTGAGTTGCAAGGTCACGGCGGTCCGGCGGTGATGAACTTGCTGTTGAATAGATGTCTTGCAGCCGGTGCGCGCCTGGCGCAACCCGGTGAATTTACGCTACGCGCCTACCTGAATAATAAAATCGATCTGGTACAAGCGGAAAGCGTGGCCGACATCATCGAAGCCAGTACGGCGGAAGCGGCGCGTTGTGCAGTCAGTTCGTTACAAGGCCATTTCTCGGCGAAAATCGATACGTTGGTGCAATCGTTGATTGCCTTACGCACACTGGTTGAGGCGACACTGGATTTTCCTGAAGAAGATATCGATCAGTTATACACGCCGCAAATCACTGCACAGATTGCGCAGATCGATAGCCAATTGAATCGAGTTTTCCAGTCAGCGCAACAAGGAAATCTGCTGCAAGAGGGCATCAAAATGGTGTTGATCGGAGCGCCCAATGCCGGAAAATCCAGCTTGATGAACCAATTGGTCGAAGATGACGTCGCGATTGTGACTGAAATTGCGGGAACCACGCGTGACACCATCGAGCGTACAATCGCGATCGCCGGTGTGCCGATACATATTGTCGACACCGCAGGATTACGGGAAACCAATGATTCAATCGAACGCAAAGGCATCGAACGCACCCTGGCCGCGATTAAAAATGCAAACTTAGTACTGCGGTTAATTGATTGCAGTCAGCTTGCACTCCATGAAATGGATCCCATTCAAAAATATATTCCAACAGAAAAACCGCAATTAACGGTATTCAATAAAATCGATTTGATCGTAGCAACCGCTAAAATTGAAGAAACTGAATTCGGCAGTGCGATTTACCTTTCAGCCAAAACGGGGGAGGGTGTCGAATTATTGCGGCAAAAGATACTGGAAATCGCCGGTTGGCGATTCAACCGCGCCGGAGAAGGCATCATCATGGCCAGACAACGCCATCTTGAAGCCTTACTCAACGCACAGCAACACCTCATGTCCGCAAAAGCACTGATACAAGCCGGATATCAATTAGAACTCTTAGCCGAAGAACTTCGTTTGGCGCAACTGAATTTATCATCCATCACTGGCGAATTTACCGCAGACGATTTACTGGGCGCGATTTTCTCGCAATTTTGCATAGGCAAATGATTTTTGGACGGAGCAGCCCGCTCAGTTAATGGTTGTGATTGCAAAGCAGTTACGCATCAAGTTATATCAGCGCCACTAAAAATCTATATTTAACATAAACTTTGTCATTATCCACAAATTCTGTGGATAACTTTGTTGAAAACCGTTAAGCAAGCGAGTTAAGTTATAAATCCATAAGCATTTTTATCGGATTGTTTATTTATCTGGCAGAATAATTAATCTATTAAAATCAAATGATTGAGAATTCCTTATTGACTGGGTTAAAGAATAGGCAATTTTTTTATAAGACTGTGGATAAATAGATTTGTCAATAAGGAAAATCTGACATAAAGAAATTTTTTTCGGTGTTCTACCAAGAAATCTGCAAAGCCACATTTTAGATTTATTTTTTCAATGAACTCGCTAATGCTGCAACACAGTCCATAGCTGCGATAACAATGCAATTTGCTTTGGCATTGTCATTGGTTATGAATTGGAGCGCTACTTACCAGCACCGCATTGATGCATTACAATTCAGCTAAGCATCGGAAAAGCCAGATTTGAGCGTATCTTATTCATTTTTTTACTTGCAAGAGACTATGCAAAGCCATAACGCAAGCGAATCGAATTCTGCTGTTCGAATAAAAACCTACTTATCGTATCGCCAGAAGAATCCCCAAAATTTATCGGCACTTGAGTTTCTCAAGCAGCATTGCAGTGCTCAATCCATCGATTTGATTTACGACCAAGAAGCATTGTATGCGGGACAAAGTATCAAGCGATTTATGGACGAACTGGGGTCGGCGCGTTGCGTTTTTATTTTCCTCACCCCCGATTATTTTGAATCTGCTTGTACTTTGTATGAACTAGTCACCATCGATCAATGGGCTGACATGGATGTTCGATTTGTTTTTCCGATGCGAATTTCCAATGATGTAACGGCTTATTCACGTACAGCTATTCAGACATTTTGGGAAAAAGTAGAAAACAAAGCAATTCGCGATGAGCTCGCTAATTTGCTTGAAACAAGCCATGGAGCTGCTTGGTCAAAGGTAGTGGATGCTTGGGACAATATTATTAAACCCTATTTAGGTATACGCAACGATTCTCTGGAATTCATTAAAGCCGAAAATCAAAGCAAATTTGTCGAAGAATTTGTCTTGGCTGCCAAAAGCGAGTTTATGTCAGCGATTCAGGAAGAGAATAAAAAACTTCAATCAAAAATCATTTTTGAAATTGCCGATATTCTTAAGAAAAACTTGATTCCACTGGATCTGTTAGCTAAAGAAATAATGCCAGTCAGTGTTACTGCGGAAGCTATTGCTCAAAAAATGATAACCCAAGTGGCCGATAGAAATGCTATAGCTGTACTTACTA
>DJMI01000043.1 GCA_002435335.1 Nitrosomonas sp. UBA6494 | reverse complement strand
TGGGGTGACTGATCGGAAGATGGGTTAGTACGTATAAAGAAGTACTTGTCACGCGGGCGATACTGTCTAGTGATATTCCAGATTAATCAATCCTTAAGATTAAGATTTTCTATTTCACCAAACGAAGTAATAACAAAGCCATAGGATTTCATTGATTATTCATTGGGCAAAATGCAAAGCCGTCATTACGCGCACAGATTGATTCGGTTTACTTCCGAAGAAATTCTATCAACTAATAAGTCCTAGCCTTGGGCGGAAACGACTCCACAGTCAACGGTTTCAACCGAACCGGCTTGTAATCCAAGCGATTACTTTCACTGAAAAACAGTGTGTGTTTTAACCATTTGACGTCGTCGCGTTCGGGAAAATCGTTACGGGCGTGAGCGCCGCGGCTTTCGCGGCGGGCTTCGGCTGAGATCATGGTAGCGATGGCGACTTCTTTCAGATTGTCGAGTTCCAGCGCTTCGATGCGTGCTGTGTTGAAGACTTTGCTTTTATCTTTGATTTCGGTTTGCGCGACACGTTTGCCGACTTCCAGGATTTTTGCCACGCCCTGTTGCAGCATATCTTCAAAGCGGAATACACCGCAGTGGGTTTGCATGGTTTTTGCAAGCGCTGCGTAAACTTGGGAAACGCTCTCACCGTCTTTTTGATTTTCCAGGCGTGACAGGCGTGCCACGGTTTTTTCAGCGGCATCTTCCGGCAGCGGTTTATGATGCGGGTTGGTTTTCAGATCATCGAGAATCTGAATGGCGGCGGCACGGCCAAATACCACCAAGTCGAGCAATGAATTGGTTCCCAGACGGTTGGCGCCATGAACCGATACGCACGCACACTCACCGACGGCATAAAAACCGGATACGATTTCTTCCGGGCCGGTTTTATACGGCGCTACCACTTGCCCGTAATAATTAGTCGGGATGCCACCCATCATGTAATGCGCAGTCGGCACAACCGGAATCGGTTCATTGATCGGATCGACATGCGCGAATTTCATTGCCAGTTCACGGATGCCGGGCAAGCGGGTTTTGATGATTTCCGCGCCAAGATGGTCGAGTTTCAGCAGCAAATGATCGCGTTCTTCACCACAGCCGTGCCCGTCCTTAATTTCTGTAGTCATCGCGCGCGATACCACGTCGCGGCTTGCTAGATCTTTGGCATTTGGCGCGTAGCGTTCCATAAAACGCTCGCCCTCGCGATTCAATAAATAGCCGCCTTCGCCGCGTACCGCTTCGCTGATCAACACACCAACACCATATACGCCGGTTGGATGAAATTGCCAGAATTCCATATCCTCCAACGGAATGCCAGCACGAGCCGCCATGCCAAGTCCATCCCCGGTGTTGATCAACGCGTTGGTGCTGGCCTGGAAAATCCGCCCGCCACCACCGGTGGCAAACAAAGTGGCACGCGCTTGCAAAATCACCACTTCACCGGTTTCCATCTCCATCGCGGTGACGCCGAGCACGTCGCCGTGCTCGTTACGAATCAGATCCAGTGCCATCCATTCAATGAAAAATTGAGTATTGGCGCTGACGTTGCGCTGGTATAAAGTATGCAATAGTGCATGACCGGTACGATCAGCCGCTGCGCATGAACGAGTAGCTTGCGCGCCACCGAAATTTTGCGATTGTCCGCCGAACGGACGTTGATAGATCTTGCCGTTTTCCAGGCGATCGAACGGCATGCCGAAATGTTCAAGCTCATAGACCACTTCGTTGGCCTGGCGGCACATGAATTCGATCGCATCCTGGTCACCCAGATAATCAGAACCTTTCACCGTATCGTACATGTGCCAATGCCAATTGTCTTCGGTAACATTACCCAGTGACGCGGCAATGCCACCCTGTGCCGAAACAGTATGCGAGCGCGTTGGAAATACCTTGGACAGCACGGCAACCTTCAATCCGGCTTCGGATAGTTGCAAGGCAGCGCGCATTCCCGCACCACCAGCACCGACAATCACGACATCGAATTTTCTTTTGGTTATCGCCATGTCAGCTCCACAATATATCGGCCACCCACACCAGATAAAACAACAAAGACACTATTACCAGAATTTGCACGGTCAAGCGGATCGCGGTGGGATGCAGGTAATCCATGGTCACGTTGCGAACCCCGACCCACGCATGCCAGAACAGACCAATGAAAAATACCAACGTCGCAATGCGCATCCATTGCGCGCTGAAAAGGGATTTCCATGCCGCGTAATCTTGCGGTGCGTTAACAAACACAATACCTGCCAGCATGATCAGATAAACCGCCATCAAGATCGCCGTGACGCGTTGAACTAACCAATCCTTCAGACCATAGTGCGCACCGGTTACCGCCGGTTTGGATGATCTCACCATAGCAGTACTCCCGCCAGTACTGTCAACAAAATTCCAACTACCAGCACCAGCTTGCTGCCGATCCGTGCTTGCGGCAATGCAACACCGATGTGCAAATCCAATAACAAATGCCGAATACCGGCGCATACATGGTGCAGCAAAAACCAGATTGAGAACAGCAGCAGAATCTTACTGATTGGATGTTGCAGCACTTGCAGCAACGCATCGAAACTTTGCGCCGATGCCAGCAATTGCTGCATTCCACACAACAGCAGCGGAATTCCGGGAAAGAAAAGCAATACGCCGCTGATACGATGCAAAACAGATACGATCGCCGGCAATGGTTGGTGGATCTTAAGAAGATTCAGGTGTTTGGGGCGTTGCTGATGCAGCTTCATTTCCATAAGTAAGATTTTGTCTCGTTAATGAATCGAAAGCACTGCGAAAACCACGATACATCATACAATCAAATTGATCAAAGCGTTGTGACTGCCATATTACGACAAGCTGATAACCGAAATCGAAGCATGTCACTTCAATCAACGCAAAGCAATAGTTTATTCCAGCGAAACACGCAGTGAAGAAGCTGCTGCCCAAGGTGCAAAAACACCGGATACCAACAGAAATGCACCGATCAATGATAAATGCGCATCAAACGCGATGCCGGACATATTGGCTTCTACCGCACCGGCGCCGAAAATCAGTACTGGAATATACAACGGCAATACCAGCAGTGAAACCAAAACACCACCGCCACGCAACCCCAGCGTCAGCGCCGCACCGATTGCACCGATCAAACTAAGTACCGGTGTTCCGAGCAATAAGGCCGCCGTCAGCACCAGCAATGCATCACCCGGCAAGTCGTACTGAATGCCAAGCACCGGTGCCATTAATACCAATGGCACCCCGGTTACCAACCAGTGCGCAATGACTTTGCCCAACACCAGCATCGATAACGATTGCGGTGATACCAGCATTTGTTCCAATGTACCGTCGATATAGTCATTGGCGAACATCCGGCCAAGCGACAACATGGACGCAAGCAGTGCCGCCACCCAAACCACACCGGGTGCCATAGTGCGCAACAAATTCATCTCCGGTCCGACACTTAAAGGAAACAAGCTAACTACAATAACAAAGAAAAATAATGTCGTCAGCACATCGGAGCGCCGGCGCATCGCCAGGAGTAAATCGCGTTTTATGATCCAGAAAAACATATGGGCGTCTCTAAAAATTCAGATTTTTAAACAAGACGAGGCGAAAGCAAAAAATATTGACGCAGCATATGATCGATATGTTAGGAAATATTTTTTGTAAACAACGAAGTATTGTAACAAAATATGAATTTTTAGAGATGCTCATATCAATTCAATTGCAATTGTGTAATGGCGGCGGCGTTAATGTCGATTTCCTGGTGCGTGGTCATCACGATCATACCGCCTTGCTGCAGGTGTTGTTCCAATAAATTTTGTATCAACCCGACTGCTGCTACATCCAATGCCACCAGCGGTTCATCTAAAATCCAAAGTATCGTTTTACACACCAGCAAGCGCGCCAGTACCACCCGGCGGCGTTGTCCTTGCGACAGAACCTTGACCGGCAGCAATTCGCGTCCTTTCAGTCCGATTTGTCGCAATGCCGCAACGGCTTGCACTTCCGTGATTTCAAAACCGGCCAAAGCACTCGAAATCTGCAAATTCTCCAGCGCCGTGAGATCGTCCTTGGTTCCGCTCAAATGGCCGATATAGGTCAGAGAAGCATAATATTCTTCAGACCCAGAACGGATCGATTGACCGTTCCAACGAATCTCCCCCCTTGCCGGATTCGATAAGCCGCACAACATACGCAACAAACTGGTTTTACCGCTGCCGTTAGGGCCGCGCACTTGCAACAGACTGCCTGCTGCAAGCGAAAAATTCACATCGCGAAACAGCTCGCGTTCGCCGCGAACGCAAGCGAGATTGACACCTTGTAACATGATCAAAACAGCTTAGAAAATTAATCGCGTCATTGTAGCGCATTTAACCAAGCGTTTCTTACTTGACTGCGATTGAGCGCCAGCCATTGCAACGCAATAATCACGCTGGCGGAATTGAGTTTGCCCGAATGCAGCAACGACAACGCCGCATCCAAAGAAAAAACATGAACTTTGATATCTTCATCTTCATGCTGCGCACCGAATAAACCACCAGCATGTGTAGCGTCGACACGTCCGCAAAACAACGCAGTACGCTCGGTTGTGCCACCTGGACTGACAAAAAAATCGTACAATGGAATCAAATCGGTCACTTCACAACCTGCTTCTTCCACCCCTTCACGCTTCACTACATCTTCCGCAGTCTCGTCAGGCTCTATCATCCCTGCCACGATCTCCATCAACCAGGGTCCTTCATGCGAATTGAGCGCACCAGGACGAAATTGCTCGATTAAAATCACTTCGTCGCGAATCGGATCATAAGGCAACACGGCGGCTGCATGACCACGTTCGAAAATTTCGCGAAAAAATACACGACTCCATTGACCACTGAACATTCTGTGCCGCAACCGGTAACGTTCCAAGCGGAAAAAACCCTGATAACAAATTTCTTTCCCAAGCACCTCAAAATCGTCACCGGTCATCGTCTACATCATCCATATCAGTGATAATATCTTCACTAACATCATCGTCAATATCATCCTTATCAACTTCGAATTCATCGATGATTTCCGCCAAATGGCTACGCGGAATCTCTTTTTTAGCTATTTTGCCATCTTCCACTTTATCGGCAGCAGAAATACCGCCTTCATCATCAAAAGAAAGTCGTTTGTGTATCATAATAACCCCCTATTAACATGACGTTATAGCAACATAATGGCATTAAGCCAGAAACCGTAATTAATCCAGACTCGAGAAATTTTGCGGCAGACTCCATTATTATTTTTTTGCGTATAGCTGCTGTATATTAAAAATAATCACGCGCATCATAACTCTCGAGCACCAAACCAAACCCACCGATATTTTCATCACATTTTTCTTGACTTTCCAAATAATCCACAATTTTAAATGGTTACTTAAATCACTCTTGATTACTTAATAACAAGCCACAAATGCCATCGTAACTTATTGATTAAAATAAAACAATAACAATGAGAAATATTTAATCAATCTAAGGAAAACCCTTAGAAATTTATAAGTTAGCATTTCATACATCACAATTATTCACAAAGTTATCCACAGAAATTGTGGATAACGAATAAACATTATGTAAAACAATGTGATTGCGTCGTAATTTCACTTTTTTGCTTCAGATGTATCAACCGACACCACTATAATGGCGTGATTCATTTCTCGATTTGTTAACGAAATTTTATGAGTCTTAGTTTAAGTGAAACAAAAGATGATATCTGTTGGCGATTTGAAAACAGTTATATGCAATTGCCACAATCCTTCTACGCCGCACTGGATCCAGTACCCGTTCGGAATCCGCGCATCGCGATTTTTAATCAGGTACTGGCAGAATCATTGGGATTGAATGTGAGCGAATTAAGCGATACCGATGCCGCCATGTTGTTTTCCGGCAATCGCCTGCCCAAAGGTGCACAACCCATCGCACAAGCCTATGCCGGTCATCAATTCGGTCACTTTACCATGCTTGGTGATGGACGAGCGATATTGCTCGGAGAACACGTCACGCCAACCGGAGATCGATTTGATATTCAGCTCAAAGGCTCTGGACAAACACCGTTTTCACGTCGTGGCGATGGACGTGCCGCACTGGCACCGATGTTGAGGGAGTATATTGTCAGCGAAGCAATGCATGCTCTTAATATCCCAACTACCAGAAGCTTGGCTGTAGTATCGACCGGAGAACCGGTGGCACGGGAAACATTACTGCCCGGTGCGATTTTGACGCGCATCGCATCCAGTCATATTCGTGTGGGAACATTCGAATATGTGGCTAGATTAAGCAATATTGATGCCATCAGGGTGCTTGCGGATTACACCATACACCGACACTACCCGAATCTCATCCACACCGAAAACCGCTATCTCGAGTTCCTCAATAGTGTGATCGACCGCCAAGCCTCGCTGATCGCAAAATGGATGCTGGCGGGTTTTATTCACGGCGTAATGAATACGGACAATATGGCTATTAGCGGAGAAACAATCGATTACGGCCCTTGTGCTTTCATGGATAATTATGATATCGATACCGTATTCAGCTCGATCGATTATCATGGCCGCTACAGCTTTCGCAATCAACCTCTTGCCGCACAATGGAATCTGGCGCGCTTTGCCGAAACACTACTACCGTTGTTGCATTCAATTCCCCAGGAAGCAATCACTTTGGCAGAGCACGCTGTTGGCACTTTTCCTGATATTTTTCAAAGATATTGGTTAACCGGAATGCGAAAAAAACTGGGATTATTCAACCTAGAAGATGATGATGTACATCTCATCGAACAACTATTGCAATGGATACAAAAAAATCGCAAGGATTACACATACAGTTTCCGATCATTAGCATCAGAATCTTTGCTCAAAGATGATTTATTTCGTGATTGCGAATTTGCTGCATGGCACACAAGTTGGCAAGAAAGATTATCGCGACAATCCGAATCTAAAGTATCCGCTATTGGCCTGATGCAGGCCAACAACCCGGCTATCATTCCACGTAATCATCTGGTAGAAGAAGCATTAACAATCGCCCCAGAACATAGCGATTACTCAAAAATCCATCGCTTAATTAAGGCATTATCGAATCCTTATACCGAAATGCCTGAATACAACGACTACTTAACTCCACCGATCCCGACTCAGCAGGCATATCAAACATTCTGTGGAACTTAGGCCTAATTAATATTGAATCCGTCATCTTTAATAAAAAGGCGAGATAAGCTTTACACTCCGCTATCTCGCCCGGAAGAAATTAATTTTCTCTAACCTATGATAAAACTACTGTCACTTTGCAGCATTGGATGAAGGCTCTACTGGCGCAGCTTCCACAGTAATTACATCACGAAGCTGTTTGATCGTTCCAGGGCCAATACCGCTTACTTTTTCCAAGTCATCAATAGAGGTAAAGGAACCAACCTTCTCACGATGCTCAATAATTGCCTTAGCTTTAGCAGGACCAATACCTTGCAGCGCCTCCAACTCTGCCTGCGAGGCCGTATTGATATTTACAGCCGCAAATGCGATTCCAGTTAAAAAATACAAAACAACTGCTAAAAGAGTTTTTATCATGCTTTTCTCCTCTGAAAAAAATTAAAAAAAGTAAACCTACTGCAACTTGCAATAGGTCATCCTATTAACGGTTAAAGAATAAATTAATTTATATTCTATTTAATATTTTTATGTAACATGATAGAGCTTGTTTGCTTAAGGTTCACACATACCGTATATTTCAGACATACAGCAAACAAAGATTTTTTTACACTTTGAATACAAATGAGAAATAAACAAGAACAAGTTCAGGATTTATTAGCTTTTATCGATACGAGTCCTAGCCCGTGGCATGTAATCGAGACAATTGAGGCTGCAATAAAGCCGCTTGGTTTTATCAAACTTGATGAGACCGCTAAATGGCTATTGCGAACAAGCGGGCGGTATTATGTGGTGCGTGATGATTCTTCAGTTGTGTTGTTTGTAGTGGGTAAAAAACCAGTAGCGGACGCTGGTTTCAGAATTATCGGCGCTCACACCGATTCGCCAGGATTTAGAATCAGACCCAACGCTGCAACCACAAATCATGGTTTTGCAAGGTTGAGCGTTGAAATATATGGTGGGCCGATACTTGCAACCTTTACTGATCGTGATTTAAGCTTAGCTGGCCGAATCAGTCATATCGACCAACAAGGCAATCTTACACACCAATTGATTCGATTCGATCAATCATTGCTGCGTTTACCCAATCTTGCAATTCACATGAATCGGGGCGTCAATGAAGAAGGCTTAAAATTGCATAAACAAAATGAGTTGCCACTGCTGCTGACTCAGTTAGCTGAGGATCAATTACCGCAATCATTTTTCAAATCATTACTGGCACAGAAAACCGGCACAGATGCCAACCAGATTTTGTCATGGGATTTATCGGTTTATGACACACAAAAGGGCGCATTCTGGGGAGCAAATCAAGAGTTTTATGCAAACAGCCAAATCGACAATCTGGCTTCTTGCCATGCAGCATTACAAGCATTATTGGATGGCGGTATTTTAGAAAATCCCGAAAATACTCTGGTTTGTGCCTTATTTGATCATGAAGAAATCGGCAGCGAAAGCCATATTGGTGCTGCCGGTAGTTTTCTACCTGATGTATTACAACGCATATGTTCGACGTTTTCGATGGATCGTGAAGACACCGCACGTGCCTTCGCAAACAGTTTTCTGATCAGTGCCGACATGGCACACGCTTATCACCCTAACTTTCCTTCAGCCTACGATGCCGATCACAAAGTTTTAGTCAATCAAGGACCTGTAATCAAATCCAATTCAAATCGCCGTTACAGCTCAGAAAGCATTTCCGTAGCCTGCTTAATCCAGTATTGCGAGAACGCGAATGTTCCATATCAACGCTATTCACATCGCAGCGATTTGCCTTGCGGCAGTACCATTGGCCCGATTGTGTCAGCGAAACTCGGTATCCGTAGCGTCGACATAGGCTGCCCTATGTGGGCCATGCATAGTGTCAGGGAGAGTGCCGGAGTCCAAGATCACGAGTATATGATCAAGGTAATGAAACAGTTTTTCCAATAATGTAAATATCTATTTTCATTGTTTAACATTCTTGAGGCACAACCCTCGGTCGCCTATCGTTATCAATGGCAACATAAGTCAACACGGCTTCAGTTACTTTGATGCAAATTTCATTGCCGCCTTCTCGAACGCCGCGTTGTGCATAAACTGCCACATCGACAGTAATTGAAGTGCGTCCTATCTTAATAATACTCGCATAAAAACTGACCAGATCACCGACTAATACCGGTTGTTTAAAAACAAAAGAATTGACCGCCACAGTAGCAACTCGCCCGCGCGCACGTCGAATTGCCAGTATACTACCCGCGACATCGACCTGCGACATAATCCAACCACCAAAAATATCGCCTGCATAGTTTGTATCGGATGGCATCGGCACTGTACGCAATACAGGCTGCTCATCCGGCAAAGAAACATGTAGTGCTGAATTGTCCGTTAGAACCAATGCGATAAAAACCTTACAACTATTTAATTAAACCGATCAACGGACAAACTCCTCCGGAATCGGAAATTTCGTTTGTTCCTGTTGCAACTGTTCAACCTGTTTTACTAAGTAATCAATGTCAGACCATCCTTTTTGATCTCTGGAAGGGATCCAGCGTGCACGTAAATAACTATTTTTATCAAATAGAAATTCGATATGTTCAGGATTAGATCCTCGACCGATAATATCGGGATGACTTACGGTTCGCCGCCACAACATAAAACTATCAACTATTTCTTTGGCTCCTTGCGTAACCACGAAATAAGGCAATGTATCTGCAATTTCCTTCAAGTTTTTAGAATCAAATTCATTAATCGGCACTACAATAACAGCAACATGTTGCTCTTTTAGTCGTTCTGAAGCCATCTTCAACTGCTCTAGTCGCACTTGTGATTGCGGCCATGAAAACAAAACCATCAAAACATGATTCTTACCCCGAAATGCTTGTAATGAATTAAATGCCTCACCATCTTTATTAAATAAAAACAAAGGGGGCTTAGCAAAAGCCTGATCAAGAACAATTTCGGGTGACAAAATGCGTGCTTGATATCCTCGAGAAAGTGCATGGATATAATTAATCAAATCCCATCGTTCATTTTCAGATAATTTTTCTGCAAACCCTGGCATATCGGTATTTTTCATCCCGTATGTAATCCAATTATAAAAATCGCCGGGTGTATGCTCGATAATGTGCGGCTCTATCAACAAGTCTGGCAATTTAGTGGATAACGTACGCGATTTGATTCCATTACCCATACCTTGTAGACCATGGCACTCTACGCAATACCGTTCATATGCCATTGCGCCGTTAGCAATTGATACCACATCAAAAGGTACAGGAGGTCTACGATAAGTTTCTGGATAAGCTTCGATTGTTAATGGAGGCAGAGTAATTGCCATAGCAGAGACGAACATCATTCCTGGAATTGCAATTAGACGCGTAAGCGACCAATTTCTTAATCTGCCAAACTGCATAGTGAGTACTGAAATCAATGCTACCGTCAAACCGGTCCAAACTTGCCATGCAACATTCGGTTTGTTCCATGTCGCATCTACTGAAAATCGAAATGGCAGTGGCCAATTGTCAATGAAGAAATATTTAGCCGGCGTAGTGTTTGCAATCCATGTTGATAAAATAATCAAAACCACTGCCAACAAAAACTGAATACGCATCCACTTTTGCAATCCTACACGTCTTTGATCGATAGCAATCGATTCTTTATTACCTGTCAGCATCGACAACCAGATTCCTTTAATAGATGCAGCAATCAGTAGGATCAAACTCAACAAAACTATCTTGCCACTCAATAACCAGCCGTATGGTGCCGCAACCAATCCGACATAACGTCCATCGAGCAATCGATCGGCCACAAATATACCTGATAAGATTAGCAGTAACATGACCGGGAATGCGATTGCAGAAAATAGTTTCAAAGCCTCAATTCCACGATATTTTACTTTGTTAAGCTTCCCGCCCTTTAACTGATCTTGCACAAGCAAAAGAAAAGCGGGCAATGCACCAAACCATAATCCCGCAGAAATCAAATGAAGTGCATAGAGCGAAACTATTAATGTGGATAACTCTTCTGAGGCAATGTGGCTTGCCATCGAACCGGCAATAAGAGGCAGTGTAGCAATGGCTGCCACAAAACAATAATGCCAACGTTTCTTTGTAGCAGACTTTACCAAAAACAAGATTGACAAAAACAACAGGCATGCTGATATAAATCGAGCAGCCCAAATTTGACCGGGTTGTGTTTCGTAAATAACCTCAAGCCAAAACTTTTGTTGTTGTGAATCGCCTGTCAATCCGGCTGGTTGAGCAATCATCGTTATAAAAATAACGATTAAACAAATAGGAATACTATAGGCAGCCCAAAGAAATAACCGCTCTAATTTTTGAATCCATGCCTGCAAATACGCTTGCTTACCGATATTCGCAATGACTATGAAGGCACATCCACCCAACAAAAACAAACTTGCAACAAGCTGTACCCAATGTGCTATTGGGGCAATAACTTCTATCATTACTACTGTGTTTTAAGTTTTACATTAAAATCGTAATTTGATTCAATAATATGACCATCTACCGACATTACACGATAATGTACTGTATATCGCCCTGATTCCATCTCAGGCAACTTCAATATAATCGACTTCGGGTCATCAGGAACGATCTCGGGATTATTTTCTGTCACCGTATTTTTATTTGCATCACGAACCACTATCGATGCATAGGCTCCCTCCACTTTTTCATTAAACCAAAGCTGAATTTGCTTTGGCGAAACTGAGAAAGTTGCTCTTCGTGGTGGATCTGATTTAACAAGCATAGCATGCGCAAAAGCACTTTGAACCTCGAACAATGCCATTAACAATACTAATAATGCGCCGCCAAATACTATCTTTTTACCAATAAACTCGAATGACTGATTGATATACACAATTCTTCCTCTGCATTTTTGTACTAATCACACTTTCGATTCGCCTCACAAAGGATAAGTTCACAGTATCAAACTCATCCCTTGTTCTAGGGGTCTGTCGGATTTAAAACTAAACTACTGCGCCATGGCATAACGATTCATATTTTCACGTTTATTGTTGCATATATTATCTGTGCGCCTAAAACCATGAAAATCCGTAATTACTCTCTCACGTAACTCGCTACGATTGCTTAAGTCCGATAGACTCCTAGGGAAAGCAGTACATCAAGCAGCCGCTTGAGTATTTT
>DJMI01000168.1 GCA_002435335.1 Nitrosomonas sp. UBA6494 | reverse complement strand
GTGCAGCGATACTTTTGTCGCCCGCTCTCGCTCCGCAATCTCTTGCCTATCTATTCATTGTCTTGTTTATATTTTTGGCCGCGCTACGCCTGGCGGTTTTCAAATATACATTCGATACAATCAATCCTAACGAGACGGTAGTCGAACGTGCGGTAATGACGGTCTATCTGGCTACGGCAATTAGTTGGTCAGCGTTCTTTATCTGGGTTTTCGATTCGATCAAAGCGATCGATAACGGTGCGGCTATGGCCGTCATTTCAACGGCAGGGATCATGTCCGGCGGTATTGCGGCTACTTCACCGCGGATTGGGCTGATGCTGGCTTTTGCAATTTTGCTGTATTTGCCAAGTTTGCTAAGTATTGCTTGGTTTCTACCGCCTGAAAGTGGTTGGATTTTGTTTGCAGTAGGGTTTTCTTATTTTGTTTTTTCTATTCATAACGGCAAATTGCAGCATGACAACTATTGGACAGTACGGCGGCAAGCCATCATGCTGGAACAACAGGCAGTCGATTTGGAACACGCGAAAGTGCAAGCCGAAGAGGCCAGTAAGGCAAAATCCGCTTTTTTGGCTGCGATGAGTCACGAGATCAGAACACCGATGAACGGCGTTTTGGGAATGACGGAAATCCTTGGGACAACGTCGTTGAATGCGCAGCAGCAAAATTACTTGAACGTGATTGGTAATTCTGGACGAACATTGTTGCGGATTATCGACGATATTCTCGATTTTGCGAAAATAGAAGCACGCAAATTTACCATTGTTGAGCGCGCATTCAATTTGCAGGCGATGATCGATGAGATCGATTTATTGTTTCGCACCAAATCGACCGGTAGTACGGTAAGTTTTATCACCCGCATCGATTGCGATGTGTCTCGAACCTTGATCGGCGATCCCGATCGAATCAAGAAGATATTATTCAATTTGCTCGGCAACGCTTTTAAATTTACCGAGCATGGTTCGGTGCAACTGCTGGTGCGATGTTTATCAACCGAAGATCGAAGCGGCGTTGAACTCGAATTGACGGTTAAAGATAGCGGAATCGGCATTAGTGCCGAGAATCAAGCACGACTGTTTCAGGAATTTATTCAAGTCGGCGAATCGGCACAGCATATTCGAGGAGCTGGTTTGGGGCTGGTGATTACCAAGAATTTGGTCACATTGATGGGAGGAACGATCAGTGTATCCAGCACGCTAGGCGAAGGAACCGAGTTCCGAGTACGGTTGCCGTTGCGATTCGACACTACTTCCGTTGCCGTACCGCAATCGAACACGGTGCAACCAAAAGCCGCAATCAACGCCGCTTATCGTGCTCGTATCTTGGTGGTGGAAGACAATGAAGTCAATCAGATGGTTACTAAAGCTATGCTGGATCGTTTGAATTGCGAGGTTATTGTGGCGGAGAATGGTCTGGAAGCGGTGAATGTCTATATCGATCAGAAACCCGATCTGATTTTGATGGATTGCAACATGCCGGTCATGGACGGTTTTGAGGCAACGCGCCAAATCCGGGTACTGGAACAGCAAAATCAGACCAAGCATATACCGATCGTGGCATTGACGGCGCATGCACTGGAACATATCAAGCAAGAGTGCCTGACCGCGGGCATGGGCGACCATCTCAGCAAGCCGTTCAATTTTCAGCAGATCGATCAATTACTGCAACAGTACATTCCCCTCGAATCGAAACAGTGAAATTGCTGCAAATCGGCAAGCCGTCGATGCGATAATATGTTGTATTGCATTTTGGCTTGCAGAAAAACATGTTAATTTGGAAACCCAATGTAACCGTTGCTGCGGTGGTTGAACGAAACGGCAGATATTTATTGGTCGAAGAAGAACCCGAACCCGGTCTAGGGTTGTTTCTCAATCAACCAGCCGGGCATCTGGATCCTGGCGAATCGATCATTCAAGGCGCGATTCGCGAAACCTTGGAAGAAACCGCGTACACCTTCGTGCCGGAATATCTGCTCGGTATTTATCAATGGCATTCGCATCGCGTCGATGCGACTTACTTGCGCTTTGCGTTCGTCGGACAAGTTACCCAGCATGATCCGCAACGCAAGCTCGATACCGGCATTTTGCGTGCCGATTGGTTTGATGCCGACGAAATCTCGCGCCAAACCGAACGTCATCGCAGCCCGCTGGTGATGCAGTGCATACGCGACCATCAAGCCGGTAAGCGTTATCCGCTGGAATTATTGACGCACTATGAATCCTGAGTCAGCAAAGAAAAGCCGTGTCGTGGTCGGGTTGTCGGGCGGCGTGGATTCGTCGGTTGCCGCTTATTTGCTGAAACAGCAGGGGCATGAGGTCGTCGGCTTGTTCATGAAGAATTGGGAAGACGACGATACCGACGAATATTGCTCATCGCGCCGAGATTTTCTCGACGCCGCTTCGGTGGCCGATGTGCTCGGCATTCCGATCGAAGTGGTGAATTTCTCCGCAGAATACAAAGACCGCGTGTTTTCGCACTTTCTCGCCGAATACCGGGCCGGGCGAACGCCGAATCCGGATGTGCTGTGCAACGCCGAAATCAAATTCAAAGCTTTTCTCGACCATGCGACGCAACTTGGCGCGGATCACATTGCTACCGGTCACTACGCGCAAGTGCGCCAAATCGGGGATACGTTTCAATTGCTCAAAGGCGAAGACGGCACCAAAGATCAAAGCTATTTTTTGTATCGTCTGAATCAGCAGCAGCTCGCAAACGCCATGTTTCCAGTCGGTCACCTGTATAAACGTGAAGTACGCGCAATCGCCCGGGAATTGAAATTGCCCAACAGCGCCAAAAAGGACAGTACCGGCATTTGTTTCATCGGCGAGCGTCCGTTCCGCGAATTTCTGAACCGTTATCTACCGCGCGAGCCGGGAGAAATCCAAACGCCGGATGGAAAAGTCATCGGGCAACATATCGGACTGATGTACTACACCATCGGGCAACGTCAGGGGCTTGGCATTGGCGGTACTCGCGATGGTGGCGATGAACCGTGGTTCGTCTGCGGCAAAGACTTGACGCGCAACATACTGGTTGCGGTGCAAGGTCACGACCACTCCGCATTACTGCGCTCATCGCTGAAAGCGATCGACCTTACCTGGATCAGCGGCCAACCACCACACTGCAATTGGGTCTATGCCGCGAAAACCCGCTACCGCCAAGCCGATGCGCCTTGCGCCATCAGCGCACTGACACCGGATTATTGCCAAGTCGATTTCGCGCAAGAACAATGGGCGGTAACGCCCGGTCAGTCGGTGGTGATTTATGAAAGCAAGGTTTGTTTGGGCGGCGGGGTTATTGCGGGATCGGTGCCTGACTGATGGTTCTTCTTAAGCAAAGGGAAGCTTGCAATAGCGCTATTGCCCGGATTTGATTTCATTAAAGTTGTGCAATGCGCCATACGGTAGTGGCTATTTTGGCCATTGCTTTCTGGCGTGCAGCGATACGCTCAGGAGTCCAATCGATGTTATCCTCGGCCACTTTGCGGGTAAGCTCAAAATTGCTGATCGCCAGCACGGACTTCTTGATAGTGAATTCAGAATTACCTAAATCTTTATTCTGTCCTTTATTAAGCAAGGCCATGTTACCCAGGCGATAGACCATAATGTCAGCTTCTTCTTCGTTAAAAGCAGACCAGCCTGTTGTGGGATTCTGCGGCAAAATATGTTCAATCGTAATGCTATCGCTCTCAAAATCATAATCCTGACCATTCATTTGAGACTCCAAAGCACATAAAATATAACGGACGATGCGGGAATTACGGGAATTTGTAGTACGCAATATTTTTTCCGAAAAATCGCTGCGAAACTTATCGTCGTTCGGATAAATTGGCTTCATCGCATCCAGCGTTTCAGCGGCTGTTGCTAAGCTACCATTGGAAATTTTCTGCGCTACGTTATGGTAAATATACTCTTGTTCGTGTGTTGGCAAGCTGCCGATGACGTTGTAGCGAAACGAAATCATCACACAACTGCGTAGCAAGCGTTCAAAATCTTCCGCTGAGAATTTGCGATGCGCTGCTAGTAAAAGTGAAAAAGGCTGTCGCACACTGAACATCCGCAAATTTTGCGCAAACCCTTTGAGATTCGATGTCCATGACGACGCTTCCGGATTGGTCAGCGCTAAATAGGTATCCATGTCCTCTTCCATGCCGCGCAGCAATTCAAACACGGATTCGCGGTTAATAATTTGTGCGCGGATGGTTTTGAATAAATCCGATTGGCGCACCGAAGTTTTTCGGCTGATCCAATGTACTCTGAGAAAATCCGGAAAACTCTCACTGCCGAGCCGGCTTATCATCGCCTCCCAGCGATCTTCCAGCGCTTTCATTTCATGTGCATGCTCACCATTCCGGTGCAGCACGGAAAACAAATAATTTTTCAGTAAATCTGTGGATGAAAGGCGCACACCACGCGCATTAAGTGTTTCAAACACTTTGTAGGCATTCAGCTCATCCGTCACGCTGATGACGGTGAAGAATAGCCGGTCACTCATCGTCTCAACTAAAGTTGCGAGCGTAACACCCTCGTCACCGCCTGCTTTCTTGGTATATTCGCGTACGCGCTTGTCAAACCATTCAAACGCTTTGCGCAAGCCATGCTCGGAAGCACGAAAGCCCCGTTGCGGCAAATGTCCCAACGGCACCAGGTAAGTTTGAAAATAATGATCATTGTTACGATTCAGCGTCAATTTACTGCGTGACACCAATGTCACCGGATCAAGATAACCAATATAGGTCTGGCGTATTTGTTCGATGCGTTGCTGGTTATGTTCGGGATGATTTTTTTCTTCGATCAACTGTTTGAGATTCTTGAGCACCGCTAATACAATTAAGGTCAATGTCGTCAAACGCTGTTGACCGTCAATGACATCAAAATTCTTATCATCCTGAGACTGCAACACCAGATAACCCATGTAATGCGCCGGTTCCCCGCCTGCCTGAATGGTACCGAGAATATCCATCCACAAATCATCCCATTCATCTTCCGTCCAACTGTAATCACGTTGGAAACGCGGAATACGATAAGTCAGGCCGTTACCGATCAGCTTCCGGTAGGTATTATTTTCGGTTTTAAAGTTTGTGGCGGACATTTAATATTTTCTCTTTTTACCTGCTTATTACTACTTATAGCATATAATTTTTTCATCTAACCATCCCTCAGTAGATTCAAGCTTGAAGTGCCTTACCGATTTGACGCAACCAACCTCGAATCTCATCATTTGGGTCTGCATTAGAAAGTAATTGAGAAGTTATTTCACTTACCAATTCACTATTCAGTCGCTTTTTAGCATTAGAAACTTTATCTTTCTGCTTCTCTTTGGGGAGGCTATCCCAAGAAGATACACCTTGCGTACTTTCGTAAATGGCTTTAGCAAATAACACTGGAACATCATCAAAATCTGCTCCTGTTTCTGCATAATTTGGGGCTTTTTTTCTCAAGATACTTACATCGATATAATTTTCAAGCTCGCGTTTTGAAGTTACCCAAGCAGTGCACCCTCTATTTGTCCAGGCTGTAATCTGTTGATGGTATTTTGGTTGTTTAGGTTGTGGATAATCTCGATCAGTTAAGTAGAACTCTGGTCGGTTCAGTCCTTGTAGGCGATTTACCCAGAGCTCTAGGCTACTGCCACTTAATGGAACAAATACAAGACGTCCACTTGCTTCTTCCCTTTCAAAGTCAGGAATATCCGTCTCGATTTTTGCGAGCATCGACGATATTTTCTTCAAGAAACTGATGTCGTGTTTACCTTCGACTCCAAGGAATACTTTCACATCGTGATCAGGTAGAACACCAAGTGTCCGCACAATCTTATCTAGCGTGGTGTCAGATGATCCATCCTCTATCAATGGTCTTTTAGCTTGCTGCGTAATGAGTCGCAAGTAGGATTGATTAACTCGTCGTGCGAGTGTCGGGGTATGCGTTGTCAATAGAACTTGACAACGACTTTGTTCTACAAGTTGTTCAAAAGCTTCTAAGAGCAGGAGTTGATGACTCGGGTGCTGGCTCGTTTCTGGTTCTTCCACAGCGTAGATGATGCCTGTGTCTTTTTCATTGGATGTGTCTTCAGCCATTGCTCGGAAGAAGCTCAGCAGAACCAGCCTACGAGTGCCACTTCCTCGCTTATTAATTGGAATGTCATCTTCCCCTGTTAACATCACGCTGAAAAGTGAATCCCATTGTTTGCTCTTAATTGATGGATTTAACTGATTCGCCAGATCAGGGCTCAACTCACGAATCTTCTCGACTGTACGCGCTGCAACACAAGTAAGCTCTTCCTTGATATCCGCGATTACTCCATTAAGTTCAGATTCTCGGCGGCGTATGGCTTCCTTAATTGCCGCTTTCAATGGATCCTGAGCTTCCGCATCTTGATCTGTGCTGGTTCGATCAGATTTGAACAGCGCGTAAACTGGCATGTATTTCTGAATTTGGTCAAACGCATCTTTTGCAGATTCTTTTTTAAGACTGACCTCACGATCTTTTAATTGCAGATTTTGTGACTGAGCCCAAATTTCTCCTCGAACCTTTGCCTTAGCAGTTTGGTTAATACTATTTAGGTCAACTTGAAGTTGCTGTGCTTTTGACTTCAATTCCGTGAGTTTGAGAGACAAAAGATCGTCTGTGCCAGTTGCTGATGGATGTTTTGCAAATGCATATGCGCCAGAAAACTTTCCCTTCGCTGCAGTACAATCATAAATCTTAATAATTTCGAGCTTTCCATCGGCTCTAACTAAGTATTCCTGTTGTAAAGTCGTGGGATGCTGTTCATCGATAACGATTGATTCTGGTAAATCATCGAACACACACGCAATGCGCACCTCCGTTGATCCCGTCCAGACACAGCAATCATCCCTCTCGATGGTTGCTTCATTAAAGTAAATATCAAGCGCATCAAGAATTGACGACTTACCAGCATCATTTCGACCCACCAATAAAGTCAATGAATCAATCACGATCGAAGTCTCGTTTGAATAACTACGAAAATTGGTGAGTTTGACTTCGACTAGTTTCATTCTTATCGTTTCTTGCTTATATCACTGGATAGTTTTAATTGCATGTTTACGAATTCGGCAACACTTTTGCCGTACTATTGTTTGATTCCGATGCCATTAATTCCAACCCCTTAATCTCCTGCAGCGATTTTCCGGCAATGCCTTGCAAATCGCCGTACATGCCCACAGTTGCGGTCATCACGCGCTCGATTTGTTCTTCACGTTTCGCCCATTGTTTCATAATCGCCTTGCGTTCCTTATCCAAATCTTCCTGCATGGTGGAGAAGGCTTCGACGATCGCCTCGACGCGCTGGCGAAAGCGCGGGCCGGTGAGGTATTGGTACACCATTTCGGTTTTACTTTGCTGTCCTTCGGACGATTGTCGCGCCAGCGCGATTTCGAGCAATGATTGGCGCAGGATCATGGCGACCGGCAATGCGGCGCGTGGATGCGTGACCCAGACGCCTTCGATCAGTTCAAAGGTTTCCACGCCTTTCGGTAGCGTATGACTGACGATGATGGCGGCTTCCGCTTTCGCGGCACGTTGGTCGTCGCGCAGCTTCACCAGCCAGGCATCGCTCCAGTTTTTGGTGCGCTTGAATTCCCATAATAAGGTACCGCCGCATTGTCCGCTGTTGGCGAAAACGCGATGCAGCACATCGCCGCCGAATTCGCCTTTCGGTACCGGTTCGATGGTATCGAACGGAAATTTCATGCGCAGCAGATTTTCCAGTTCCAGTTCCTGCACTTCCCCTTGCAATTGTTGCGAGCCTTGTTCGGCGCGTCGTTTCAGGTCTTCAATCTGTTTTTGCATCGCGACGATGGTTTGCTCCTTTTCCAGCACCTTGAGTTTTTGCTCGTCTTCCGCTTCCTTTTTGGCTTGTTGACGCACTTCGATCAAACCATCCTGCACCCGCTTGGCAATGGTCAGCTCCAATTCGCGTTTGGCGTCATCCAATTCACGTTGTTTCTTGATCAGTTCGGCTTGCGCCTTTTGCGCTTCAGCCAATTTTTCGTCGCGGGATTTGAGCACTTCCTGTAATTCAGTCAGTTCCCTCGCCTTGTTTTCCAGTTCGGCGGCACTGGCCGATTTTGCTTTACGCGCTTCTTCTTCGATGATGCGTACCCGTTCCGCTTTCAATTGTTCCGCAACTTGCATTGCGACACGATCTTCCAGCGTGCGTTGTTGTTGCGCCAATTGCTTTTCCTTATCGCGCATCGTTTGTTCGCGTTGGCTGATTTCAGTATCTTTTTGCGCCAGCCGTTGCTCGAATTGCCGACGTGTTGATTCAAGTAGCGGTGCTGCCAATGATTCGGTCAGTTTGATTTCAGTTTTGCAGTTTGGGCAAATGATGGTGGGCTCTGCCATGATGATGCTTTCCTGTCGATGGGTATGACAAGAGCATATTATGCTGGATTCCGCAGGCGAAAGGGGGATTGAAGCAGCGGGTTGATGGCGCAATCAGTCGACTACGATCTTATCGGCAACTGCAATTGTGTCTGCGGTTTATGACCAGTGACAATGTGTCAGAAAGGAGAGAAATACTTGGCAAGGAAATCCGCACAAGGATAAATGCAGTCTTGTGCGGTCCCGGAGAAAATGTCGAAACGAGGTTTTATCAAAACCAAGCTGTTTATGCAGGAACAGATGCTAGTACTTTCCGGATCGAGGCAGTCAATTCATCAGCAACGAACTTGGCGACGTAAGCATCTGCACCGACCGATTTGACGTGGCTCTCATTCGTTGAACCGGTCAGTGAAGAATGAATGATGACCGGAATGGATTTGAAACGTTGGTCGTTTTTGATATTGCGTGTAAGGGTGAATCCGTCCATTTCCGGCATTTCCAGGTCGGTCAACACCAAAGCGACTTTGTCTTGCACAGTTTTGCCTTCCGCGATGGCTGCATTCGATATCGATTGCATTTTTTCCCACGCTTCGAGCCCATTCTTGGTCATAATAAACGGTGCATCAAGCGCACTTAGCCCATTTTCGATCATGGCACGGGCCATCGGGGAATCGTCCGCAGCCAAGATGATTTTGCCTTTGGGGAGCGCTAATTTCGGTGTGCCTTTTTCCGGTACCAGCGAACCGGTTGCTTGCGGCAGCACGTCGCGCAGGATTTGCTCGACATCGAGTACTTGTGCGAGCCGGGTGTTTTCGACATTGCCGTCCAGTCTGGCGATGCTGGTGATCAAATCGCCGCCGTTGCCTTCCGCAGGTATGACTTGATTCCAATCCAGGCGCACGATTTCACTGACGTCTTCTACGGCAAATCCTTGTGTGGAACGCGCATATTCGGTGATCAGCAATATTGAGGTGCCTTTTTTCGGGGTGCAGCCGACAACTTTGGGTAAATTAATGACAGTAATGATTTGACCGCGAATATTGGCAACGCCCATGACATTGGGATGTGCGTTGGCAACTGCCGTGATGGTCGGCATAACCAGGATTTCCCGAACTTTGAATACGTTGATGCCGAACAATTCGTGATGATCGGTGCTCGGGGCTTCGCCCAACCTAAATAACAATAATTCAAATTTA
>DJMI01000139.1 GCA_002435335.1 Nitrosomonas sp. UBA6494 | reverse complement strand
TCATTTGGCAGCGGCTTAATCTGGGGAACACCACCTTAGCGCAAGACGGAAGTAAGTTGTGAATCATGAGTTAGTTCAATATTATTCATCATCTTATTCTTGATTGTTATATGTCAAGATGTGACCCCTTTTGTGTGACCCCTTTTGACCCCTTTTGCTCTATTGACTTACGGCAAATAGAAGCTAGTGATTATTTCTCGATACAGCGGTTATGCAAAGGGTGAAACCAAACAAGAGTTTCTGTCATTAAGATGCAATGCTCTTCGGTTATTGCTCTTTACAACCAGGGATGGTGACGACGAAACAACAGTGAAAGTGGTTTTCATGAACGGTGAAAAATTGATGTTAACAAAATGCCATTAACGGTGGACTGGATGCATTGATCATTGTTGACGTGCTAACATTGATTCAAATATACAGAGAATTCCAATGAACGACCCAGATATCCGCTGGAGGCAACGGTTCGCCAATTACCAGAAAGCATTGCTGCAATTGCAAAGTGCGGTAGAGCTCAGCAATCAACGCTCACTAAGTCCATTGGAAAAACAAGGGGTTATTCAAGCATTCGAATTCACGCATGAATTGGCTTGGAATCTTTTGAAAGATTTTTTGCGGGATCAAGGTAATCCGAATATCAAAGGCTCCAAGGATGCGACCCGTGAAGCGTTCAAAGTTGAGTTGATTCAGGATGGTGAGCAGTGGATGGCTATGATCCAGAGCCGCAACATTTCTTCGCATACCTACGATGAACGTACCGCCGAGCAATTGGTAAATGCAATTATCCACGATTATTATCCTTTGTTCGTTGCGCTGAAAATAGAAATGGAAAAATATCGATCATGACCGAGGAGCATCCGTTTGGTTTATCAGTCTCCACGTTGGAGAAACTCAACAGCGTATTTGCGCGGTACGACGCCATCGATTCAGTGCTGATTTACGGTTCGCGCGCCAAAGGAAATTATCGTACAGGTTCGGATATCGATCTGACTATCAAAGGCGATGAGATTTCATTCGCCGAATTCATGCAAATCGAAGACCAGATCGACGATCTGATGTTGCCTTATACCGTCGATTTATCGCAGTATCGATTGCTTGAGAATGCCGATTTAATTGCGCATATCGACCGGGTTGGGATGGTGATTTATCAGCGAAGCACTGTGGGTAGAAAGTGAATTTCCAAATCGAGCTATAAAATGAGCATTTTGAGCCTGTTCTTAACGCCGCAGCGGCAACGCAGATAGTTTGTTTGTTCTCTACACAAGAGCAAAACTGGCTTGTGGCACAGTTGAAAAAGATCGCATAATATGTGCGTTAATGGCAGGAATTATGGAGATAACGTCAGTATTGTACGAAATCGTTCCATGCAGTATGACAAATCGTGTAAACCAGAATGAGGTCCTAAAATGAAAAAAATGATGCAATGGCTGTCAATCTTTTTGTTGTGTTCTGTTTTTTCACTGCATGCACAAGCGAGTGAAGAAATAACTGCGGATATTTATGCCAACAGAGCGGGTGTCAAGATTTTGAGCGGAGTGGCGAATGCTGCGACTGGATGGATGGAGTTGCCGAAAAATATCGCATTGTGGAGTCAAAAAAATGACAGTATTTTGATTGGTTTTCCTGAGGGATTGTTATGGGGGCTTTATCATACAGCCGGTCGCACTGCGAGCGGTGTGCTTGATTTTGCGACTTTCTGGTTGCCGACTTACCCTACTCCGGAACCGCTATTTGTTTGGGATGATTTTTCCAAAGAATCGGATTATTACGGCTTTAGAATGGCTCGATAATACGACAAAAACGACGATAAATTTTTGAATCATCTGCTTCATAGCATAGAGTGGGTACAGAGGAATATAAAATCAGATTGGTTTTGTAGTAATGTATCCGCATCTGATAAAATCTTTGACTTTGGTCATGTCAGTCATGCATCTTAAGGTGCTTCCCAATAACCGCAAATCCTTTAACTAGACAATGCATCAATCGCTATGTTGCTAATGATCGATAACTACGACTCCTTCACCTATAACCTGGTGCAATATTTCGCCGAACTGGGGGAGGAAGTCGTTGTGTACCGTAACGATGAAATNNGATATTCCGGTATTGGGCGTGTGCTTGGGGCATCAGAGTATCGGACAGGCATTCGGCGGTAAGGTTGTGCACGCCAAACAATTGATGCATGGAAAAACTTCATTGATCTTTCATAACAATCAAGGCGTATTCCGCAATTTGCCGAATCCGTTTGTTGCTACGCGTTACCATTCGTTGGTGGTGGAGCGTGCAACATTGCCTGATTGTCTGGAGGTTACCGCATGGACAGAAGACGGTGAAATCATGGGATTGCGTCATAAAACCCGTGCCATTGAAGGTGTTCAGTTTCATCCCGAATCCATTTTGAGCGAGCACGGTCACGACATGCTCGAGAACTTTCTGAAGCAAACATCATAAGGTAAGGTCGTTCAGCATGACACCTCAGCACGCATTGCAGCAGATTGTCGCCAATCAGGAAATCTTGCATGACGATATGGTTGCGTTGATGCGACAAATCATGCAAGGTGAGGTTTCGCCGGTGCTCATCGCAGCGATTATTACCGGCTTGCGCATGAAAAAAGAAACCGTCGGCGAGATCGCCGCAGCAGCGCAAGTGATGCGTGAATTAGCCGCCAAAGTCGATGTCGCTGAAGATGTGCATCTGGTGGACACATGCGGCACCGGCGGCGATTCATTGCATACGTTCAATATCTCCACGACTTCCGCTTTTGTCGTTGCCGCCGCAGGTGGGCGTGTCGCCAAGCACGGCGGGCGTTCGGTTTCCAGTAAATCGGGTAGTGCGGATGTGCTGGAAGCACTTGGCGTCAATCTGAATCAAACGCCGCAACAAGTGGCGCAGTGTATCGATGAAATCGGCGTCGGCTTCATGTTTGCACCCAATTATCATGCGGCGATGAAACATGCCGCGCCGGTGCGACGTGAATTGGGCATTAAAACGCTATTTAATATTCTTGGACCGTTAACCAACCCAGCCGGTGCCAGGCAGCAGGTGTTGGGTGTTTTCAGCGAGGATTTGGTTAAAACGCTGGCGCATGTGCTGCAGCAACTGGGCAGTCGGCATGTATTGATCGTGCACGGCAGCGACGGCTTGGATGAGATCACGATTTCCGGTGCAACGCATATCGGTGAATTGAAGCACGGACAGGTCACCGGTTATACCATTCGTCCGGAAGATTTCGGTTTCAAAACGGCCGCCATTGAAACCATTCGGGTAGCTGACAGCGAGCAAGCCAAAGGCATGTTGCTGTCGGTGCTGGATAATGCGATAGGAGCGGCGCGCGACATCGTGTTATTGAATGCCGGTGCCGCGATTTACGTTGCGGGTATAACCGAATCGTTGGCGCAAGGCGTCGAAAAAGCGCGGCAAGCCATTGAGAGCGGTGCTGCGCGCGATAAACTGCAACAACTGATCGCATTTACCCATCGTCATTCCGGTTAACGTCAATGTCAGACATTCTCAGAAAAATACTTAGCGTCAAAAAACAAGAAATTGCCGCCGCCAAAGCGGAAAAACCGTATGAATTATTGTTGCGCGAAGCAAAATCGACAGCACCCGCACGCGATTTTACCGCCGCAATTCGTACCAAGATCGCTGCAGGACAATCTGCGGTAATTGCCGAAATCAAGCAAGCCAGCCCGAGCAAAGGCTTGCTGCGTGGGCGAGTGGATGGTCAGGGTTTTGAATTCATTCCGGCGCAAATTGCACAAACTTATGCCAATCACGGCGCGGCATGCCTTTCGGTATTGACCGACCGGCAATTTTTCAAAGGCAGTCCGGAATATTTGCAGCAAGCACGTGCAGCCTGTGTGCTGCCAGTGCTACGTAAGGATTTTTTGCTGGAGGATTATCAAGTTGCCGAAGCGCGCGCGATGAATGCCGATTGTATTTTATTGATCGTCAGTGCATTTCTGATGGAATCGAGCAATGAATCTGAAGCACTGGCACGCATGCTCGAGCTCGAAGCACTGGCGCATTCGCTTGGCATGGCAGTTCTGGTCGAAGTGCACGACGCTGCAGAACTGCATCTCGCATTGCAACTAACCACACCGTTGATCGGCATCAATAACCGCAATCTGCGTACTTTTGAAACTACGCTAAATACGACATTGGGTTTGCTGGCGCAAATTCCGTCAGATCGCATCGTGGTCACTGAGAGCGGCATTCATACACAAGATGATGTTGCCTTGATGCGCGCCAATCGCGTCAACGCTTTTCTCGTCGGCGAAGCATTCATGCGTGCCGAAGATCCTGGTATTGAATTGGCGCGCTTGTTTGCCTAATATTTCAATAATAAAGAGCGATTTCATGTAAATTGGTAATTTTTGCCGGTTTTTTGAATCGCCGGTAGCTTATTGTTTCCTCAAGCTTTATCAAGGTGTGCCGTAATCATCTTGTGATAAAACTTTTTGGGAGTGCAACATGCCGCAATCAGGCCAGAGAAAACTATCGGACTGGGTAACTTTTCTTACCAAGGCGGAAATTCCCGTACTCAAGCAGACCGCACGCAGTCTTGAAGCACTGCGGAATGACGAGCTGCGCCTTAATTCGCGCAGTTTTGCACAAGCGGTAAAAAATGATCCGCTCATGTCAGTTAAATTGCTGCGTTATATGCAGGCGCATAAGCATCGGAGTCAGGAACACGAAGTGATGGAGATCGAGCAAATCGTGATGATGCTCGGGTTCGAAACCACTTTCAAAGCAATTCCACCCAAACCTTTAGTTGAGGAAGTATTGGGACGTGCAAATATGGCGGCGCTGGTCCAGTTGCTGAAAACAGTACACCGCGCACAGATCGCCTCTAGTTATGCGTTCGATTGGGCGGTTCGGTTGCACGATTTACATTTCGAGGAAATTCGCGCCGCCACATTGTTACACGATATTGCCGAATTGTTGATGTGGTGTTTTTCACCGCAGGAAATGATGGCAGTTAAGAAATTGCAGCAGCAGGATAAGTCCCTGCGCAGCGTTGCAGCACAGGAAAAAGTTTTTGGATTCTCGTTGCATCATTTGCAGCTTGAGCTTGCGGCAAAATGGAGATTGCCGGAGTTGTTGGTGACGTTGACGGACGATGAACATGCACAGCAGCAGCGAGTGCGCAATGTAGTGCTGGCGGTCAATTTGGCCAGGCACTCCGCCAATGGTTGGGATGACGCCGCGTTACCCGATGACTATGAAGACATCGCCAAGTTGTTGCATATGAGCGTTGACGATGTGATGACTATCGTGGCACCAAGGTGCAGTACGAATTTCGCAAAAGACCGGCTGGAAGTGTAATCGATAACACTGTCAATGTCGTTCCAAAGCATCCGTGATCTGATTGAAAGGCTTGTGCGCGAAGAAGTTAACGATATTTCCCGCCAATTGATCCAGCAAACGCTGCCTGGATTCTTTACTGGCCCAGGCAATATGTGGTGTTACGATCAAATTCCTTGGTTGCTGTCGTAAAATCAAATTATCCTTTCCGGGCGGTTCGCCTTGTATCACATCGATGGCTGCGCCTGCGATACCACCGCTGTTCAAGCACTCGAGCAAATCGATCTCGTTGATCAATCCGCCGCGCGCAGTATTGATCAAATAAGCGCTTGGTTTCATCAATTCGAATTCGCGTCGACTGATCAATTCATGCGTATGTTGCGACAGTGGGCAATGCAACGTGATGAAATCGGCTTCGCGTAGTACTGCATCAAAAGCCATTCTGCCGGGTCGGGGTTGCTGGTTTTTATGCTCCGCGATCAAAACCTGCATGCCGAAAGCTTGTGCCAGCTTCGCCACCGCTTGACCGAGCTCGCCGTAACCGATAATGCCGAGTTTTTTGTCTGACAATTCCTGAATGCCGAAATCAAGCGGACAAAAGAAAGTGCTCGCTTGCCAGCCGCCACGCTTGATCAGCGCCTGATAATCGACGAAATGTCGCGCCAGATCCAGCATCAGCATCATCACGTGCTGTGCTACCGACGCCGTGGCGTAGCCGCGCACATTGCAAACCGGTATGTGATGATCCGCTGCGGCAATCAGATCGACATTGTTGTAACCGGTTGCGGCAACACAAATCAATTGCAAGTTTTTTGCTGCCTGTATTGCCGCACGACTGATAAACACTTTGTTACTGACGATGACTTCCGCGTCCCGGATGCGTTCCGATACCTCCGCTTCGCAAGAATTGTGGTGAAATTGCCAGGGCGAAATGGCGCGTTCCAATGCCGAGCAATCCATATCGCCACGGGTAACGGAACCGAAATCGAGAAAAATCGCACGCATGATGGGTACTATCCCGCCATCCACGGCAGTTCGTAAAACGCAAGCGGCTCGATATCCAGGTGGATTTCATATTGACCGCTTTTGTCCTCGACGATTTTTGCATCGCACGTTGTGATTTGATCCGCCAACTGGTTTTCAACCAAGCGGTGGCGCAAGCTGCGCGATTCATCGGAACTCAGCCGTGCGATGGTTTGACCTTCGATGACGACTCTGACCGCTTGACTGTCGTAGGGGTTGTTATTTTCAGGAATCAGATACGCTTTGTGAGTGATGGAGTCTCCCAACTTGGCAGGGTTTTTCCGCAACCATTGTGCAAGCGTATGCTCGTAATATTCACCCGCAACCGAATGCGCAAATTTTCCAAGTGCTGGCCATGCATAATAATTTGCATCGAGCGCAACGGCCGGTTGTGAATCGATCGTTCTCGGCTGAGTAGCTTGAGCTGCGATTTTCTTGCGATTGACGTACAGCACCACCGCAGTGCATACGGTTACGGGCAAAATCATCTCAATACCGGCACCGGCACCTGCAATCAAGCCAAGAATCAGCGATACGGCGATGATCGCAGGTATGTTCATTTAATGCAGTGCCGTTTCAATGGCGGATACCAGCGCTGCATCGGATGGCGCGGTGTGCGGACTGAATTGTGCGATCAGCTTGCCATCGCGCCCGATGAGATATTTGTGAAAATTCCAAGTCGGATAAGTACCCGACAATTGCGCCAATTGCTGATAAAAAGGATGTGCGTTATCTTTCTTCACCGTAGTTTTCTCGAACATCGGGAATTTGACGCCGTAGGTCAAATGGCAAAATTGCTGAATTTCTGCTTCAGTCCCGGGTTCTTGTCCCAAAAAATCGTTTGAAGGAAATCCGAGCACAACCAATCCCCGCTTTTCGTATTGCTCATGTAATTTTTCCAAACCCTCGTATTGCGGCGTATACCCGCACTTACTTGCCGTATTGACAACCAACAGCACTTTGCCGGAATAAGCGTCACATAAATTCACCGTTTCATCGGATGCCAGCTTGCGAAAATTCTGGTCGAGCAACGCACTGTTGCAAGCAAAAACCGGATAAGCAAGAAAAATAAGTACAAAAGAAGCGAGAAATTGGCTCATGATCGTTTCCTTCAAAAGTATCAAGAATGGCTATGAAATGATTGATTGGTTCTGGGTATAACTAACTCAAGGTGGATTATATACCGTCAGCAGGGCGACATCGAATTGCCGCGCCATAACTTCGCAGTGAGTACCGCTAGGGGTTCACTACGCTAATAGTAGTAAAGCGAGTAATTTATTTGCTATTAATCCAGATTATCTTAGAAGAATCACCCGTAAGCAGTTATTTTCAAGCAGCCCAGGTTTTAACCCTTGGGCTTTTTTATTGGCAGGCAGTTAACGCAGTCTCTTGGAGAGAAGTAATTAAAAAGCTATGTGTGTTACCGAACAGACACAGATGATGATTACGATCAATATTATCAATCGCAATAAACTACTTAAAAGGTGAAAAACATGATTCAAGGAAAAACTTTAACGGTAGCGATTATTTTTTGTGCAGTTTTTTTCGCAAGCAATGTATTAGCTTTCGATAAATCTTTTCATCCGAACCATAAATTTGTTGATAGAGAGAGTATTGGCCCAAATTTTAAAACCGGTTTTGTTATTGATAAAGAGAAGGCAGCGAAAGTAAAAACTTCAGAAGAAGAGATGCAGCTTCCATCAGGAATAGTTCCAAGTGATCCTTCCCCAAAGAATACCAATATTCCTACTGGATCAGCTCGTCGGTTGACTCCGCCCTTTTAGTGGATCTTAATTGCTTGCTGTGTCACAGAATTGCACAAAGAATTAACACATCACCTTCAACGGTAATAAAGAAGACCACCAATCTGCATGAAGATTAGAAGATAATGCTTTGAATTACACAAACCCGCTTCGGCGGGTTTTTTATTGCTAAGCATTGACCGGATTTTCTTACACTAGCCTTACATGAAGCATAGCAAACAAAAAAGCACTTAGGATTTTATTCGCCAAGTGCTTGTTTTTATTGGTGGCCAAGGGCGGAATCGAACCACCGACACAAGGATTTTCAGTCCCCAAGAAGTGGTGTTTATTGGTGTTGATTGCTATTCCTTATAAATATAAAATGCATATAAAACAATAGTATTTTATATTTTTCTGAATATTTGTGTTGATCTGTATTCCGCTATATACTCCAATAATGGTTACAAATCGGTTACAAATCGGTTACAAAAATTAGGCTGGTATTATGGCAAAGATAAAATTTACAGTTGGACGAGTTACAGGCTTCAAATGCCCAGAAGATGTGGCACAAGCCTTTTTATGGTGCGATGAAGTACCGGGCCTTGCTGTACGTGCAACGCCCGGATCAACCCGCAATCGATATGTTTTTCAGTCTAAAGTTAATAAGAAAACCAGACGTGTCACTATTGGTGATGTCAGCGTATGGAGTATCGCCGAAGCTAAAATAGAAGCGCGTCGCCTCCAAACTATAATTGATCAAGGCAATGATCCGCGCGAAGTAAAAGCTGATCAAGATGCCGCCAAGATAGCCGCTGCTGCAGCAAAGAAAGCACAGGAAGCCCGTGAAATTGTAACAGTAGGCCAAGCCTGGAACGAATATGTGGCTGCCCGCAAGCCGCTATGGTCAGAGCTGCACATACGCGATCATGAAAAAATCATGCAACCTGGTGGGAAACCAAGAGCGCGCAGCAAGAAACTAACAGAACCCGGTTCGCTGGCATCACTTGCAGAAATTCGATTAGTAGATTTAACACCTGAATTGGTAACTGAGTGGGCACGTGCTGAAGCTGTGATTCGCCCTACACGCGCCCGTCTTGCTCTTAGGTTATTGCGTGCATTTCTTTCATGGTGTGGCAGACATCCAACCTATAAAACGATTGTGACAAGCAACCCAGCGCAAAATAATGATGCCCGAGAAAGTCTAGGCAAAGCCAAAGTTAAACACGACGTGTTACAGCGCGAGCAATTGGTTGCATGGTTTAAGGCAGTCAAACAAATTCAGAATCCCATCATATCTGCATATCTGCAAACTCTTTTACTGACTGGCGCACGCCGTGAAGAAATTGCTTCTTTACGCTGGCAGGATATAGATTTTCAATGGAATAGCTTAACAATTAATGACAAAGTTGATGATTTTAGGATCATTCCGTTGACGCCTTATGTGGCTAATCTGCTAACAGCTCTAGTTCGCCGCAATGAATGGGTATTTTCAAGTCCTACCGCTGCAAGTGGCCGCTTAACCGATCCATCCATAGCCCACAGAAAAGCATGTGCAATTGCTGGGCTAGATTTAACTTTGCATGGACTACGGCGATCTTTTGCCAGTTTGTGCGAATGGATCGAGATGCCCGCAGGTATAGCCGCACAAATTCAGGGGCACAAGCCACAAGGCGTGCGAGAACAAAACTATATCCGCCGCCCGCTTGATTTGTTGCGCATGTGGCATGTCAAAATAGAAGCGTGGATATTGGAGCAAGCCGGGATTGATTTTGTGGCGACACAAGCAGGATTGCACGTTATAAAGAAATAACTACAAATATTTGTTGACTGTTGCAATAAACGTAACTACATTAATACGTGAAGGTAATTTGTGATACTGCCAAGGATGCAATAAACAAGAAAAAGCATGGTGTATCACTGACCGATGCCGCATTCATTGACTGGGATGCCGCCTGGGTATGGCAAGACATGCGGCATAATTACGGGGAAAATCGCATGATTGCCTTGGCACCAATTGGCGAAAGATTATATTGCGTGGTTTATGTCGACCGTGGAGATGACCGGCGAATAATCAGCTTACGTAAAGCAAATTATAGAGAGGTGATTCAATATGCAAATCAAAACTAAATCAGGGCGAACTTTAGAATTGCCTACACCGGAAGAAGATGCGCAAATTACAGCTGCTGCGCTTACCGATCCTGACAACTTGCCACTGACTGACGCAGAATTAAGCCAGTTCAAGAAAAGTCGAGGAAGGCCGCAAGGGAGCGGAAAAAAGGAACAGGTGACGCTTCGATTAGATACGGACATATTGGAGCAATTCAAGGCAACCGGCAATGGCTGGCAGACTCGCATTAATGACGTACTGCGGGATTGGATAAAGCAGCATTAATTCGATAAACATGAGCGAAATGCACAACCCACCACACCCCGGCGAAACCTTGCGGGATGATGTATTACCAGCCTTGGGACTATCGGTTACAAAAGCGGCTGAACAACTTAACGTTAGCCGTGCAGCCTTTTCGCGCGTGCTGAATGGTCGCGCTGCAATATCACCAGAAATGGCATTGCGGCTTGAAGGATGGCTAGGTGTAGAAAATGGGGGGAAAGCCGATTTATGGATAGCGCAGCAAGCAGCCTATGATCTATGGAATGCACGCAAATCAGGGTTGCCGAAAGTAGAACGTGCGAACATTGCACACTCTCTGGAATTTCAATGTGCGAACCAAAGCTAATAGATATGCAAAACCGCTGCCGTACTTGCCGATCCTGAATAAGAAACATGCACAGGATGAGCAGCCCAGAGCTACCGGGCACGGTATTAAGAGACCGGCTATCGAAAAAAATGACTGTCACACAAGTTGCTAAGGAATTGCAGGTTTATCCCTTCACACTTTCCAAGGTTATAAACGACAAACCACGATAACAGTTACCATGTTATACGATATTTTTTCGTGCAAGCAGCGCACTACAACGAGGGAGAGACGCATTAACGTGCTGGTTATGCAAGCGAATAGCAAAGATAAATGACGGCAAGGATTGAAACGAGTTGTATGGGAAGAATCCTAGTGATTCTCACAAATTAATACACATTGAATTCATGATCATGATGCAAGTGCCATTTTTTAAATCGAAAGCAACTAGAGAGAAACATGGATGATATATCTGATGATGAAATTCCTATAGATACTTGGATATCACTCGCTGATATATTATGCCAGCCAAGGGGTGCAAATGAGCCCAAGGTTACCATTGCACTTTTAAAAGATGTTATTGAAGCGGAAGGCGTTAGGACTCACGATCAGTGGGGAAAAATGATATGGGCAACTGATGGCGATGAGCGAGAGCGAACATCAAAAGCCCGTGTTTACAAATTATTGGCTCAATATTATGCAGAGACAGAAGCTTATCATGAGCTCCCTCCCGGAGTGGAACCAAATCAAGATCCGAATCGATGGCTGGAATATGACAGCCCGTTTGTAAAATTTGGGTGGCCTAGAGATGACATTCCTGATTTCGCCGAATGGATCAACAAATTTCAGTATAGCACCCCAACGCTATCAACTATTAATAGCGCTATAACCACCAATAATTTGGAAGCAGAATCTGAACAAAAAATTGATGCTAATCCGAACAATAGTTCAACAATCTCTGATATAGATTCGGATCGCGATAAAGAGTTATCCGATTTATTTGATCCAGTAACAGTACAAATACTAGAAAAAATGTTTCCAGCCGAAAAATGGAAGAAATGGGCCGAACGTGCATCACGTAATGGATTGATAAATTCACGGAAAGGGAGAGCAAAGTTTAATCCTTATGAAGCCGCCATGTGGTTCATGAATCAAGGCATAGATGGATGGGATTTAGCTAGATGCCATAGAGTCTTGGTTAAAAATCTACCCCCCGTTCACGTGATAGTGCCTACTTGCTAACAGGTGAATTAGAGTAATTGCCATATTTTCACCGCACTATTGAAGTTTTCTAATTAGTTTTCACCAGTTTTTCATCATATATTCGCCAATTTCTCACCCGATTTTCGTTACCAAATATAAAGTGTCATCTTTGCAAGCTCAACAAACGCACAGGAGCTGCAAAATATGCAAAACACCACTAAAGAACAGTTATCCATATTCCCCGAACTGGATAGCGTAACTTGCCCTAATGTCTCTACCGAGGTGGCGGCATTCTACTTAAACAGACGTCCTCAGACTTTACGTAAATGGGCCTGTTTTGAAGATGGCCCAATTCGCCCGATTCGAATATGTGGCCGCTTGGCTTGGCCTGTCGCTGACCTAAAACTCCTATTGAGCGGAGGCAACAATGAGTAAGACAAAATTCCGCAGCGATACTATGGGCGTGGTAACAAACTTATCGACGAAAGAAGGAATCAGCTTGATTGATGATTTTGTTAAGGCCGTTGGCGATACCAGATTCTCTAGGGCAGTAGATATGGCCAAGGCTAGTGGCATACCTTTTTTTATCGCGGCAGGTCGGTTTGGTGAAAAAGGATTTATGGCAATGTCGGTTCCTGATGAGCAAGATTTACTTTCCGGATTCTGTGACGTCAATGAATGGTTGAGCGACATAAAATCAAAAACAACTGCTTGGATAGTCATGCCATCGCTGTACGAATTAATTCGTGGACGGAGGGTATAAATGAACGCACCAGCGAGTAAGGTCGGAATTATTTCTGTGCGTACCGTCGCGCTTCGTGCAGAACTTGAACTCAATAAGGACAACATCCCCGCAGATCTGAAAAAGAAAAAGTGTTGGCTAGTTTGGAAGACGACAGAAATTAGTTCAGATACGGGAAAGTTTAACAAGATTCCAAAATATCCGAATTCGCGCAAGAATCGGTGCGGTAAGCAAGGTGGTCCACAGGATTTGGAGGGATTGGGGTCGTGGGAAGAAGCCTATGCTGCTTTCAGTTACGACAAATCTCTAGCCGGTATTGGTATCGCCCTACTTCAAGATTTTGGCATTGTTGCACTTGATGTGGATCGCTGTGTCAAGGATGGCAAGCTGCGCGACGATGTAGCAGATCTGATCGATTTAACTTATTGCGAATTATCGCCCAGTGGAACTGGTATTCGTGCTTTTTGGTTAGGCACTTCCAGTAATAGCAAAAACCATGATAGTGGGTTCGAGCTATTTCACTCCACAGGATTTGTTACTGTCACAGGGAATCAAATAGCAAACGCATATTTTATGGACGGTAACGGCATACCTGTACTCAGTCCCGATATGCAAACCAAGCTTGAAGGATTGGCTCATCAAGCCGGAAAAGTAAATAGCAAGGTTGGTAGAGTCGAGAAGTCAGATCGATTGAAACAAGCTGCTCAAAACGATCTGCGCTTACAAGCGATAGTTAATGCTCGTCTATATGAATGCGATCTGGGTAATGGAAAGCATTCAATTCAATGCCCATTCGAGATTGAGCATAGCGATTACGGGCGAGAGGGAGGTGACGGCGATACCGTCTATTTTCAGCCTCATACAAACGGGTATTCGGAAGGATGGATTCATTGTATGCATACCCATGACAACGACCAGAACAAGTACTGGGAAGCCATCGGTTACGATATCCATACTGAGATGTTTGAGAATCTTGAAGTTCACGATTCAGCAGATGCTTTACCAGACATTAGCCAAGATTCGGGTGTATCGAAATCGAAATTTGACATCGAATATCCTCCGGGGCTTGCTGGGGGAATTGCTGAATATGTCTTCAAGAGCAGTCGGATGCGGGTTAAATCTTTTGCAATTGCAGCGGCTCTGACGGTCATTGCTCAGCTAAACGCTAATCGCGCATATGTGAAAAAAAGCAACACGGCCTTGAATCTTTATCAATGCCTGATCGGTGATACGGGAAAGGGAAAGGAAGATCCACGAAAAGCAATAAAGCGTTTGCTTGATGCAGCGAAAGATTTTGATCGAAGTTCGATTCACGAGAGCATTGCAAGCGGAGCGGCACTGCTGCGCTCACTTGAGAATAAACCAAACACGCTGATTCTCATGGATGAACTCGGAATGTATTTGAAAGTAGCTATATCTGACAAAGGATCAATTCATCAAAAAGAATTCATCAAAGAAATAATGACATTGTTTGGTGTGGGACGAAGTTTCTTTGCCGGCAAAAGCTATGCAAATGCAAATCAAAACATCGGAAGAATAAACAGACCGTATATCAATCTGCTTGGGACAACTACGCCGTTGGAGTTGTTTGACGGAATCACTTTGAATTTAGTAGATAATGGTCTTTTAAACCGATTCTTATTTATCCCTGCAAGTGAAGAAAATGCTATTAATCGTGAGCCTGATATCGAGATCCATAAAGATCTGGCACAAGGAATGGCTTATATCACGGGAATTGGTTCTTTCAAAGAAAAAGAAGAACTTGACTATGAATCCGGTGCGCATGAGTTGCTAATAGAATTAGTTGAAAAACATACAAAAACAGGACAATTTGCTAATTTATGGAATCGAGCAGAAGAAATGACCATCCGGATTGCGGGTCTTGTTTCTCTGGGTGATGGTGGAATCATCAAACAAGTTCATGTGCAATGGGCCTGGCGTTACGTAACTGCTTCTATTAATGCATTCGTCGAGCGACTTGAGCAGGAGTTAACGGAAAACCCATTCCAGGAGCAGGTAGTAAAAGCCAAGAAATTTATAAGAATGGCAAAAAACTATAAAGATGACAAGCAATTTGGGAAGTACTGCGAACGTGGGTATATGCCAAAAGGTAAATTAACAAAGCTCCTAAAAGTTAAATCCAAAGAAGTAAACGAGATTGTTAATTTTTTGCTGGAGACTCAGGAAATTAAAATCGTGAACGTGGATGGGATAGTGTGTTTTACGGTTCTCTGATTTCTCTTACAATTCTCGTTGTTTTGAGAACTGCAAATTTATTGTAATGCATTGCAGGATAAGGGTTTTTAATATAATGAAAATATATTTCTCTATTTCTCTAACTCTCTCTCCCATAAAAAGGATTGTGTGTTTATCAGAGAGAACGAGAATCGAAGAGCTATTCTTGTGAAAGCGATATCAAGTAACGTTCTTGGGGTTCTCTCAAGGGGGAGAACTGAAGAGAAATCGAGAGGTCATCCCACAATGTGAGATGGTTATGTATACGTGGGCGAATAGAATTCACTAAATATTTCGACACAATATTTTAGGAGAACCATCATGGGCGGTTGCGGCAGTGGATACAGAAGAGATAAGCAACCTACGGTTGACGATTACCCTTGCCTGGACATTCGGCAACTTCAGCGTGCTGGGTATCTGGTTCCGGGGCATAGCCATACGACACAGTTGATACATGACACCTACACTGAATCGTATACCACA
>DJMI01000133.1 GCA_002435335.1 Nitrosomonas sp. UBA6494 | reverse complement strand
GGCGATTTCAACCTCGTGTGCGCCCAAGGGGCCTGGATCGTATTCGAACGGTTGCAGCTTTCCGTTTGGTTCTAATGCAGCATAAGCTTTTATCATGGTATTTCTTCCCAATCTTTCGATATATTAATTATCAGCAAAAATGCCGGTCCATGCCACTCCATTATTATCTATCATGCCTCGGTACATACCGCTGGTATTGAATTGCATGGCATAATTACCTTTTGTATCAAGTGCAATTAAACCACCTGCGCCACCGATAGCTGTTATCTCCTCAAGCGTACGTTCAACAGCTTCGGTGAGTGGTATTTGCTTCATTCTGACATATGCTGCAGTATTAAATGCCGCTGCAGTGCGTATGAACATTTCGCCAGAGCCCGTTGCAGATACTGCAATTGATCGATTATCTGCATAAGTACCGGCACCGATGATGGGTGAATCGCCAATCCGTCCATAACGTTTATTTGTTAATCCCCCTGTTGATGTGCCAGCAGCGAGATTGCCGTAACAATCGAGCGCAACGGCACCGACAGTACCGTATTTTTCATCCGATTCGGCATCGTGATCCAAAAGTATTTTTTCTTTTGCAATCGCTTTCTTTAACTGATCCCAGCGATGCTGCGTGTAAAAATATGTGGGATCAACGAGCTCCAAGTTCTGCTCGGCAGCATAAACTTCAGCTCCGTGTCCAATCAACATGACATATGGGCTTTGGGTCATCACTTTATGTGCAGCGCAAATTGGATTGCGGATAGTTGTGACGGCGGCCACTGCACCAGCCATTCGAGTCGCGCCATCCATAATCGATGCATCCAATTCGATATGCCCTTCATGATTGAAAACAGCGCCTTTGCCTGCATTGAATAATGGTGAATCTTCCAAAAAAGTGATGGCGGCAACTACGGCGTCAACACTGCTGCCCTTTGCAGCGAGTATAGTGTAACCGGCCAACAAAGCTTCAGTAAGTATCTGACGGAATGCTTGTTCACGTTCCGGAGTGAGCTTGTCGCGTAAAATGGCACCCGCGCCGCCATGAATGAGTAATTTGAAAAGCGTTTTATTGTTGCTATCTTTCATGGTATTGCCCAATTAATCAATCACTTTACCGAGTTTCCAGAAGAAACGGTTATGCTAAAGTAATTGATAATGACTCCTAAAAAATTAATCCAAGCGCGATATATTTGCTCATTAATCAAACGTAATCAAATTAGATGCAATTTATACCGAAGGTTTTTGCGAATTGTGTGCTTATTTTGATAAAATATTCAATTTACTAATTTTAATGGAGTAATTAATGGCGATTGAAAGAACATTATCCATCATCAAACCCGATGCCGTTGCCAAAAATGTCATAGGTCAAATTTATTCTCGATTTGAATCAAATGGTTTGAAAATTATTGCGGCACGCATGGTGCATTTGTCGGAAGTGGATGCTGAACAATTCTACGCAGTGCACAAAGAGCGCCCCTTCTTTCGTGATTTAGTTAAGTTCATGACATCGGGGCCAGTGATGGTGCAAGTATTGGAAGGCGAAGACGCCATTAAAAAGAATCGGGACTTGATGGGAGCAACCGATCCGAAGAAAGCGGAGAAGGGCACAATTCGTGCGGATTTTGCAGAAAGCATTGATGCGAATGCCGTTCATGGTTCGGATGCCGCTGAAACGGCTGCGGTTGAGATAGCATGCTTTTTCCCGGCACTTAATATTTATTCACGCTAACGATTGTTTTCTTGCGCAAAGTGGCAATCAATTTGCTCGATTACGATAGCAAGGGTCTAGTTGAGTTTTGCACTGAAATAGGTGAAAAACCTTTTCGAGCAAGGCAATTGCTACGCTGGATCCACCAAGCAGGTAAGACCGACTTCGCCGATATGAGCGATCTGGCAAAAAGCTTGCGTGAGAAGCTGGCAACTAAAGCGATTATTGAGTTGCCTGCTATTATCTCGGATTACGAGGCTGCCGACGGTACACGTAAATGGTTGTTATCGGTCGGCTCTGGAAATGGCATTGAAACCGTTTTTATACCGGAGACCACTCGAGGGACATTATGCATATCCAGTCAAGTGGGGTGCGCATTGGCGTGTGCTTTCTGTTCAACTGGTATGCAAGGATTCAATCGTAATTTAACCGTTGCGGAAATTATCGGACAGTTGTGGATTGCCAATAATGCTTTGGAAGTCAGTGAGGGCGATAACAGAGGCATTCGAGCTCATAAAGCGGTTACCAATGTGGTCATGATGGGCATGGGAGAACCATTGGCTAATTTTGAAAATGTTGTAACTGCATTGGAGTTGATGTTGGATGATTACGCATATGGTTTATCGCGGCGCCGTGTAACAGTCAGTACATCCGGTTTGGTGCCGGCGATCGATCGGTTGCGAGAGCGTTGTCCGGTTGCCTTGGCAGTTTCTTTGCATGCACCGAACGATGCTTTGCGTGATCAATTGGTGCCGATTAACAAAAAATATCCGATCAAAGAGTTGTTGGCAGCCTGTCAACGTTATTTACCGGATGCGCCGCGAGATTTCATCACATTCGAATATGTGATGCTCGATGGAGTCAACGATAGCATCGAGCATGCAAAGGAATTGGCAAAACTGACCAAAGATACGCCATGCAAATTTAACCTGATTCCTTTCAATACGTTCTCAGGTATCAGTTTCAAGCGCTCTAAGTCCGAATCGATTCGCATTTTTCGGGATGTTTTGATGCAAGCAGGGTATGTGGTCACAGTCAGAAAAACCCGAGGTGACGATATTGCAGCAGCGTGCGGGCAGCTTGCCGGTCAAGTAAAAGACAAAACTCGCCGTACAGCGCCAACGGTAAGGATTTGTCAATGAAACGCGGCTGGCAATTAAGCTGCATTACTTCTTTGATGTTGTTGCTGATGGCTTGCACGCAGCAATACGCAGATCATGGCTTATTGTTCAATTCTGACTCTGAACGCGCTTTTCAAAGCGCTAAAATCCATACTGAATTGGCAGCCGAATATTTTTATCGAGGCCAAATAGAGGTTGCAATCGAAGAAGTGAACGAAGCGCTTAAAGCGCAATCCAATTATGCTCCAGCCTATAGTGTAATGGGATTGATTAATATGTCCCTCAATGAAAATAACAAAGCGCTGAGTAATTTTGAACGCGCAATTCGATTGGCTCCTAGAAATCCAGAGATTCTTAATAACTACGGTTGGTTTTTATGTCAACGCTACCCGGAACGAATGGATCAAGCCATCGATAACTTTATGGCGGCAGCCAAAGATCCACTTTATGCAACACCGGAGAGATCATATGCAAATGCGGGATTGTGCGAAATTAAACGACAAAAGTATGCTGATGCACAAATATTTTTTCAAAGAGCGTTGCTGATACAGACGAATTTTTCACCGGCAGTGGTCGGCATGATAGAGATCGATTTTCTGCGTGGCAACCTGATCGATGCGAAAACCAAGTTGACTCAGTTCTTACAAAATAATCCGTCAACACCAGAAAGTTTATTGCTGGCGATCAAATTGGAGCGAGCGATTGGTAATCAATTGGCGGTTGATAGTTATATTTTTCAATTGCAAAAGCATTTTCCGGAATCCAGAGAGGCAGCAGCGATTCGTGAAGGAATGATCCGATAAATGAATAATATTGACGAAAAAAAAGAACCCTCAGATCAGCATACCGGTATCGATGTAGGTGATAGTACAACATCATTAGTCGATTCTTCGGTACAGTCAAAAAATATAGATTCATCCATATCTGATTCTAGTGAGCAGTTAAAAGAAAAAAGCTCGATCGACTATGATCATCCGGGTAATGCTCTGGAATCTACGACTGAAACAATGAAAACGAATGCAAGCAATACCTCAGATATGTCCGGCAGTACAGCATGCGAAGGAATTGGGAATATTCTGCGCAATGCCAGAGTCGTAAAAGGAATGAGCATAGATGACGTTTCACGGCAATTACGTCTTTCCGCAGCTCAAATTGAAGCTATTGAGCGGGAAGATTTTGAAAAATTACCGGGACGCACATTTTTACGAGGATTTATCCGAAATTATGCGAATTTGTTGCAGTTAGACTCATCATCACTGTTAAAAATGTTGCCGGTGTCGGTGCGGGTTTTGTCGACACAAAAAAACACACCGCTTCGCGACAAGCAAATTTCTTTTTCGTCCAATCGCAAAAACACACAGAATTATTCGTTACCGATCATTGCGATTCTTTTCATTTTCATGCTAGGCGCTTATTTTTTCTTTGGCAAGGAGAGTCGCCAAGAGGAAAAAGATGAAGTAAGTACGGTAAAGGAGATGCCAAGTGCGAAATCTAGCGGAACCACGAAAGAAATTCATTTGCCACTCGCTGTGGCGCCGAAGGATTCAAGGGAGGGAGCATCTTCTCAACACCATGAATCCAGCAGCGATACAACATCAGTAGCGCTGAAATTAGATCTGACACCTGCACTAGCAGCAACGGAATCAAAGTCTGCTGTACAAACAGATAATGTAGTTGCAGCACCAAATGACCCTAATACCGGTAATTTGCAATTTAGATTCAATGCAGAATCTTGGATCAGGGTCGTTGATGGAGGTGGTGTTACCTTGATTGAACAAATTAAGAAGGCAGGCAGCGAGCATACTGTGACCGGAAAAAAACCGTTCACGATTATTATAGGCAATGCATTGGCGGTTAATCTTACCTATAATGACAAAGAAATTGATGTTGCTTCCTATCAGAAACAAGGTGGAGTGGCACGTTTTAAGTTGGAATAAAATTAAATTAATTTGATAATAATCATTTATGTCTGAGAGCAATGCTTCAATAATACGTAGACCCAGTGTGGGTGTGCGAGTGGGTTCCGTGATGCTGGGCGGTGGTGCGCCGGTCGTGGTGCAATCGATGACCAATACGGATACCGTGGATGAAATCGCAACCGCTGAACAAGTGGCTCAGCTGGCGCGCGCCGGATCTGAATTGGTGCGTATCACGGTGAATTCCATGGAAGCAGCCAAGTCTGTACCTGGTATTCGTGAGCGTTTGGATGTCATGGGGTGTCACGTACCGTTAGTTGGCGATTTTCATTTCAACGGTCATAAGTTGCTGACCAGTTATCCGGAATGTGCGCAAGCACTGGCAAAGTTTCGTATTAATCCCGGCAATGTTGGTCACGGTAAGAAGCGCGACGAGCAATTCGCTACGTTGATCGAAACGGCCTGTAAATACGACAAACCGGTACGCATTGGTGTTAATTGGGGCAGCCTAGATCCTGAAATGCTGGCACGCATCATGGATCAGAATGCCGCATCGAGTGATCCGCAGGATGCCAAATACGTTATGCGCGAAGCGTTGATTACCTCTGCACTAGAAAGTGCCGGAAAAGCCGAAGAAATCGGCTTGCCACGAAACAAAATCGTGATGTCGTGCAAAGTGAGCGGGGTGCAGGATTTAATCATGGTTTATCGCGAATTGGCTAAGCGTTGCGATTATGCATTGCACCTTGGTTTGACCGAAGCCGGCATGGGATCTAAAGGTATCGTGGCGTCTACGGCGGCATTGGCTGTGTTATTGCAGGAAGGTATCGGCGATACCATCCGTATTTCACTTACGCCGGAACCAGGTGGTACGAGGTCGCGTGAAGTGATTGTGGCCCAAGAAATTCTGCAAACTATGGGTTTACGCGCGTTTGTGCCGCTTGTTGCAGCTTGTCCCGGCTGCGGACGTACTACCAGCACCTACTTCCAAGAATTGGCGGAAAGTATCCAAGCCTATGTGCGTGACGAAATGGTTAATTGGCGCGAGCAGTATGAGGGTGTCGAAAATATGTCTTTAGCGGTTATGGGCTGTGTGGTCAACGGTCCCGGGGAAAGTAAACATGCCAATATCGGTATTAGTTTGCCCGGTTCCGGTGAAACACCAGTTGCGCCGGTGTTCGTCGACGGACAAAAAACCGTAACGTTAAAAGGCGATAACATTGCTAACGAATTCCGCCAGATCGTCGACAATTACGTTCGTGAAAAATACCCAAGAAAAGCGAGCTGATGACCAACGCAGTTATGGCAGTTAAAGCAATCAGAGGGATGAACGACATCCTTCCGGACGAATCATACCGCTGGGCATTTTTTGAACAAACAATACAGCGTTGGCTTGCTGCATACGGTTATCGCAATATCCGTACGCCTATCGTCGAGCAAACCGATTTATTTGTGCGTTCGATCGGCGAAGTCACCGATATTGTCGAAAAAGAGATGTACACTTTCGTCGATCATCTCAACAACGACAGCCTTACCCTGCGTCCTGAAGGTACTGCATCGTGTGTGCGTGCTGTGATCGAACATAATTTGTTATACAACGGACCGCAGCGGTTGTACTATTCGGGGCCAATGTTTCGTCATGAACGCCCGCAAAAAGGTCGTTATCGACAATTTCATCAAGTCGGCGTGGAGGCGCTAGGATTTGCCGGCCCCGATATAGACGCCGAGTTAATTGTGATGTGCGCCCGTCTATGGGAGAAATTGGGTATTTCAGGGTTAAGATTGGAAATCGGCACGTTGGGAAATGCGCAAACACGGGCGCTGCATCGTACACGGCTGGTCAAATATTTTGAACAGCATCGCGATATGCTGGACGAAGATGCGCAGAGGCGATTGCATGCAAATCCGCTGCGAATCTTGGACAGTAAGAACCCGCAGATGAAAGCGCTGATAGAGAATGCACCCAAATTGATGGATGATTTAGATGAAGAGTCCTGCGTGCATTTTGAAACGCTGCAACAAATCCTGCGTGAGCAAGGCATTCCTTTTGAAATTAACTTGCGCTTGGTGCGTGGTTTGGATTATTACAATCGCACCGTATTCGAGTGGGTGACGGATAAGCTTGGTGCGCAAGGAACAGTTTGTGCAGGCGGTCGCTATGACGGATTAATCGAGCAAGTAGGTGGAAAACCTGCGCCAGCATGCGGTTTTGCGATGGGAGTGGAGCGTTTGCTGGCATTGATACAAGAATGTGGGACCGTTATTCATCCCCCCGCTGCGGATATTTATATCGTGCATCAGGGTGAGCAAGCAATGCGGTATGCATGGCAGTGCGCCGAATTTTTACGTGATGAAGGACTTGATGTCGTTTTACATTGCAGTGGTGGAAGTTTTAAATCGCAAATGAAAAAAGCGGATGCATCTGGAGCACGCTTCGCTATCATTTTGGGCGATGATGAATATAACGCACAGGATGTTACCCTAAAACCGCTCCGTGAAGCGGTAGAACAGACCAGACTCAAATTAAATGAAGTGACAGAAATTATTCGGCAAGCAAATTCAAATCAACAATAACTCAGGATCGATAGGAAATACCATGGCTTATATGCATGAAGATCAAGAAAGAATTGACGGACTCAAAGCGTGGTGGGGAAGATACGGCAATGCCATAACTATTGTGCTGACTGTTGCGCTGATGACGGCAGGCGCTGTCAAAGCGTGGCAGTTTTATCAACAAAAACAAGCACAACAGGCGGCTGATTTGTATGCGCTGTTAAAACAAGTACAGACAAGTAATGATGCCAATAAAATCAATGATGCGGCACAATTGCTGACCGAAGGCTATCCTTCAAGCGGCTATGCATCACGTGCTGCTTTGCTTGCCGCACAAGCGGATGTTGAAGCTGGCAATATGCAGCGTGCGATCCAACACTTACAATGGATAATTGATCACGCGAAAGAAACCGAAATGCACGATATTGCCCGTTTGAGAATATCGGGCATCTTATTGGATCAAGGAAAACACGACGAAGCCTTGCGAATATTAAGTGCTGGACACAACGAAGCTTTTTCAGGTTTATTTTTGGATCGCAAAGGTGATATTCAAGTAGCTGCACAGAAAATCTCAGAAGCACGCTTGAGTTATCAAGCAGCAATCGACAAATTAAGTAGGGGTACCAATTATCACAACATCGTACAAATGAAGCTCGATGGCTTGGGTAAGTCTGAATAACCATCACGTGATTGTATTATTAAGTTTTATCAGATTAAGGCGAATTGGATTTCTAGGAATACTATTTGCCTTATCGCTGGCAGGTTGCGCCAGTCATTTGAATCCATTCGACATGCGTATCATAGAAGATCTGAGTACGCAAATTTCCGACATCTTCGAAAAAGAAGAAGTAATCGTTTATGAAAAAGAAGAGCTTGCCGCGCTCAAGGCAGCTGAAAAGATTCCATTGAAATGGAAAAATAAACTTGGTGAGAACGAAATGGCCGCTTTCACCATCGGATCCGATAGTGTTGCAATTTATGCCGCCGACGAAAGCGGAACACTGGTTAAATACGATGCGGCGACAGGCAAACAATTGTGGCAAATCAAAACCAAAAACAAATTTTCTGCTGGGATTGGTGTTGGAGATGGTCTGATTCTTCTTGGAACATTCAAAGGAGAAGTGATTGCGTATAACGATTCCGGTCATATGGTATGGCAATCTTCGGTTACCAGCGAAATTTTAAGTACTCCGCAGGTACAAAACAATATTGTCGTAGTTAGGACGGTTGATGGCCGGATTTTTGGCTTGGATGCCATAGACGGTAAGCGTAAATGGATTTATCAGGGCGCAACTCCGCCACTGACAGTTCGTAGCATTGCAGGAGTAACTCTTGCTCACGGTGGTGTGTTTGCCGGTTTCCCTGGTGGAAAGTTGGTGGCATTGAGCCAGCAAAACGGCAATGTTGGTTGGGAAGTGCCCGTTTCGCAGCCACGCGGAGTAACCGAATTGGAACGTATGACCGATGTTACCAGCTCGCCGGAGGTAAATAACCGCTTTGTTTGTGCGGTAGCCTACCAGGGACGTGTCGCTTGTTTTGCCATTAACGATGGTACACCGATATGGAGTCGTGAATCCTCCAGTAGTGTTGGATTGGCGATGGATAATGATTATGTCTACGTAACCGAGGAAAAAGGGGTTGTGGTTGCCTACGATTTGATTAGTGGCGCTACTATGTGGAAGCAAAGCAAGCTCGGCAGCAAAAAACTAACAAAGCCGATTATTAAAGGGCAATATATCGTGGTTGCGGACGATCAAGGTTATGTGAATTTGCTGCGTAATTACGACGGTGCATTACTGGCTCGCGCGGCCACCGACGGTACTTTGGTTAAAAGCGCAGCCAGTCCATTTTTAGACGGTTTTGCGTTGCAAACTGCCAAAGGTGGTGTCTTTGCTTTCAGCGCGCAATTTTGATGTCATCAATTCCTGGCAGTAAACTGAGAATATCCAGCAGCATCACCATAACCCAAAAATCATGAAACCCACACTCGTTCTGGTAGGTCGACCTAATGTCGGCAAATCAACCTTGTTCAATCGGTTGACGCGTACTCGCGATGCCATTGTAGCCGATCTGCCCGGATTAACGCGGGATCGCCATTACGGTACCGGTAGAGTGGGTGACAAACCCTATTTAGTGATGGATACCGGTGGACTTGAGCCGGTGGTCAAAGATGGCATCATGCACGCAATGGCGAAACAAACGCTGCAAGCCATTGATGAAGCGGATAAAGTGTTGTTCATTGTCGACGGACGCCAAGGGGTTACTGCGCACGACAAGCTTATCGCCGAGCAACTGCGTAAAACCGGACAAAAAATCCTGCTGGTGGTGAATAAAACCGAAGGTATGGCGACTGCGGTAGTTACAGCGGAATTTTACGAGCTTGGTCTGGGGGAGCCTTGTGCCATATCAGCGATGCATGGTGACAATATCCAAGAACTCGCTGACTATGCGCTGGCAGAATTTCCAGAAGCAGAGGAAGAGCAACCTGAAAGCAAACACCCTAAAATTGCTATCGTTGGGCGGCCTAACGTAGGCAAATCGACGCTGATCAATACCCTTCTCGGCGAAGAGCGGGTCATCGCATTCGATCAGCCAGGTACGACGCGTGACAGCATTTATATTGATTTTACGCATCAAAACAAGCAATACACGTTGATCGATACGGCCGGTTTACGACGCCGCGGTCAAGTGCACGAAACTGTCGAGAAATTTTCGGTGATTAAAACACTTCAAACCATCGAAGATGCCAATGTGGTCGTGTTAGTGCTGGATGCACGTAACGAGATTTCCGATCAAGACGCGCATATCGCCGGTTTTATTTTGGAAACCGGACGTGCGCTGGTGATTGCAGTAAACAAATGGGATGGATTGGACGATTATCAGCGTGATTCGATTAAACGGGAACTAAATCGTAAACTGGCGTTTCTCAGTTTTGCGCAATTGCATTATATTTCTGCACTGCACGGTACCGGAATGAAGCATTTGCTGCCCTCGATCGATCAAGCCTATACGGCGGCGATGGCGCATTTGCCAACTCCTAAATTAACGCGCGCACTGATAGCGGCAATCGAGAAACACCCGCCGCCGCGCGGTGGCATGTCGAGACCTAAAATGCGCTACGCACATCAAGGCGGTTCCAATCCACCACTGATCATCGTACATGGCAGTATGCTCGAGCATGTATCCGATAGCTACCGGCGTTATTTGGAAAACACTTTTCGCGAAACGTTTAAACTGCAGGGCACACCATTGCGGGTTGATTTCAAAGTTGGGCATAATCCGTATGCCGGCAAGAAACCCGAACCGCCGACGGAAGACGAATTGCGTCGCGCCCATAACCGGCGGCGCAGAAATCGCAAAAAATACGGCAGCTCTTAGGGAGATTGTTTATATGACCATCGAAAGCATGAACCACTTTACCGTGTTAAGCAGTGATCTGGAACGAAGCAAGGCTTTTTACGTGAACGTGCTGGGATTGGCTGAGGGGTATCGACCGCCGTTTGCATTTCCTGGTGCCTGGCTTTATGTTGGAAATCACGCGATTTTGCATATTATGGCGGGCAGGCCGATGCCAGTGCATGCCGCAGGCGTGATCGATCATATGGCGTTCACAGCAACCGACTTACAAGCGGTTGCCGATGCCTTGAAGCGACACAAAATACCGTACGAATTGAAACGATTACCGGGTTCGAATAGTTGGCAATTGTTTTGCTATGATCCGGACGGCGCTAAAGTCGAATTGGATTTCGCGGCGGACGAACCCGAACCTGTCAGCTAAATATCGTTTGTAACAATGATGTCCTTGCGACGCCGACTCAGCGCTGCGATCTTGATTGCCGCTTTGCTGTTGCTGAGCAGTTGCAGCGTAGTGCGCTTAGGTTACGATCATGCGCCGTTGCTGGCTTGGTGGTGGCTCGATGGTTATGTCGATTTCAATAATGAGCAAACACCCCATGCCAAGCAAGCGATTCAGCAATGGTTTGTCTGGCATCGCAACGCGCAACTTCCGGAATATGCCGATTGGCTTGCCGCTGTACGCAGCCAGATCGATGGCACGCTGACATCCAAGCAAGTTTGTCGCTGGTCGGAAGATATACAGACTATCATTGAACCTGCATTTGATTACGCCGCACAATTGAGTGTGCCGGTAGTACTGCGTCTTGGCGAGTCGCAGTGGCGACATCTCGAGCAGCGCTATACCAAAAGCAATGACGAACTTCGCAGAGATTTTCTGCAATCCGATCTCAAAGAGCGTCGCCATGCTTCTATCAAGCGCACGGTCAAGCGCATCAAAAATCTTTACGGCAAAGTCGACGATACGCAACGACGCCTAATTACAGCAAGTATCGACACTTCACCGTTTAACCCGGAAGAATGGATGAAAGAAAGACAACGGCGGCAACGCGAAACCTTATCGGCATTACGTCAACTTGCCGCCGAACCGACCACTACTGAACAAGCTGAAATTACATTACGTCGATTGATCGCACACACCTATCGATCCGACGATCCTGAGTACCGTGCATACCAGATAAAACTTGCCGATTACACTTGCGATTTTATCGCACGCATGCACAACAGTACATCGCCAGCCCAACGCCGACACGCGCATGATAAATTGAAGGAATGGGAAACGGATATGCGCGCATTGATCATGCTGGAAAATCGCTTGCAAACTGCATTAGAATAGAGAAATCAAGTATGTAACGCAAACCTAAATCTATCGAATTTTTAAAGTCGATTTATGGTTGCAATACTCAAGTTTAGACATTCAGCA
>DJMI01000027.1 GCA_002435335.1 Nitrosomonas sp. UBA6494 | reverse complement strand
TGCATTTCTCGTACGCTTCTTCAAATCTCATCTTCCGTGTCTCCTGTAGCCATTCTGTCCGTTTCATCTCTTGCCCTCCTTGGGCTAAGATAATCCGGACAGATCTTGTGCTACAAACACGGACAGTTTATTTGTTCTCTACATCTCTTAAGCAGCGTCTGTCTATTTAATAGGCAGCCATGTACAATAGAAAACAATGCTCTTGTAAATCCTGTCCAACCAAAAACTAATTTCCTTTAAGTCAGCGGTTATTGAGTAAACAGACTGCTGACGCTTCATCGAAATCATTCGATAAGTCTAAAAATCTGCCAGGCGCATATTCTAATTTTATAGTTAAAGAGGTTATATGTGCTGGAGTGGAGAAGCATCGGCCGCGCTTGCGGTAACGGGGATTGCAAGTACTATATATTTTTACCGAAGAGGTGAGTCAGGAGTATTATGCGCTGCGCTGGCATACTTTTCGTTGATGGAATTGTTGCAAGCATATACTTACACAGTGATAGATCAATGCCTGGATCCAAGAAATCAGATAGCAACTTTCTTGGGATACATGCATATCGCGTTTCAGCCTTTTTTTGTCAATGCAGTGGCAATGCATTTCATTCCGGAAAACTTACGCCGTCATATAGCTCCGACTGTTTACATGCTTTGTGCAGTCGCGGCGGTCATTTTTATGATGCGGATTTATCCATTCGATTGGATTAGCTACTGTTTTGAAAATAAATACACCATGACATTTTTCACCAGTGCTAAATTTACTATGCCTTTCTGCGGTGAACAAATCTGTTCTACCTCCGGCGATTGGCATATTGCTTGGGCAATTCCTGCTAACGGTAATGTCTACATGGGGAATGCATACGGGTACGCCGCTTTTGCGCTGCCATTATTGTATGGGTCCTGGAAAATGGTGGCATATCACTTCTTGTCTGGACCGTTACTTGCGTACATGACCACTAACAACATGAACGAATGGGCGGCGGTTTGGTGCTTGTATTCTATCGGATTGTTGTTGCTGATGATCAAAACCCCGATACGGCAATATCTGCATGTTAAAAAATGGTATGGATTACCAATACCTAAGTTCTAATGTACACCTTCGCAAACTACTTGATGTTTAAATTTGTGCTGTAGCATCAAGAATTATGTTTTTCCCTCTCTTGCCGGAACCGAACACACCAGGCATGCATCCTTAAAAACACTGTATCGCGTCACTTTGGGACTAGAGGGAAAACATTTCATGCATGGTTGCCCAGTTCAAAGTTCCACATCGGTTCGAGATAATGGATTTGATCGTGATTTTGCGTAAGTAACGCTAGATTAAGTTCACGACAATGTTTTCTTTGTCCATTTGATAAAAAATTAAGTAAGTGATTGATTAACGATGCTTTGTTTTTTATTTGAAGTTACCTAATTTTCTTTGAATAATTAATTTTAAAATTACGGAAATAATATAGACTAAATATTCAATATTATTTCTATCAATATATCTGAAAATATGTTAATTTTTAACTTAAGTTGCAAAAAAAAATTAACACCATATTTTTCTTGTTTTATGAGAAAGCATATACAAATAAATGCGATGGTTACAGATTATAAGAGGTGAATTTCAATGTATTTGCATGATTATTTGAACACATGTTTGTTTGTGTTCTTACTTGCAGGAATTATTAAATAGCAAAGAATCCAAGGATTAAATGATAGGTATGCGATGAATGCTTTATATACAAATTTTCAGCATTATTTTGAAATAATAATAGCTGATACCGCTGACTTGCTTGAGCATGTATATAAGCTTCGTTATCAAGTTTTATGTGTCGAAAAACGATTACCAGGCTTTGATTCTACGCACCGCTTTGATCAACAAGAGAGAGATAGTTACGACAGTCATTCCTTACATGCTTTATTACGCTATCGGCCGACGAATGATTTTATAGGTACGGTTCGACTTATTCTGCCTAATGCAGAGCAACCTGATAAAAAATTACCGGTTGAGATATATGGACGCGCTGATTCCACATTATGTGATATTCAAGCATTGCCTCGCTCTGAAACTGCAGAGATTTCTAGATTTTTAGTTATTTCTCAATTTGATAGACGCAGAAGTGATCGGCGTAGAGATGATCGGCGAAAGCAAGCTGCCGAAAATTTTGAGGAAAAGAAGCTTAATCAGGAGTGCCGAATGAAAGATCGTCGTTCAGCTCTGAGTATAGCCCTAGTACTTATGGCTGGCGTGATGCGCATGTCGATCAAATATAATATCCGCAATTGGCTTTCTGTAATGGATCCGGCATTAAACCGATTGCTTGGTTTTTACGGCTTAAATTTTAATCCGATTGGTCCTCTCGTCGATTACCATGGGTTTAGAAGATCATATTACGTAAAAGTGGATGATGTTCTTGAGAAAATGTATAAAGACCATTATGACGCGTGGGAGGTCGTAACCGAACGCGGCATATACAGCCGCTATCCGACCAAGTAGATAATATGAAAGCATCTTTTTTATTAACTTTCAATTTTGCTAAATATGGTAATGATCAATGGAAAAGCAATATTTAATTGATCTAGGAAAAACGAATTATTAGCTACGGTTACGCAAATTATTTACCGAATTTGATGTTAGAAATCATTTATCTATTTATATATTCCATTTATCTTGCATTTCATCGTGCTAGATGAATGGATTATCTCTGGCAACGATCAATCTTTTTTGTAGATAATCTATTAGCAATGCTACGTTCCATTTAATCGAGATTTATTTTTTGATTACTTTAGTATTTAAAAGAAAGAATAATAAAACAATACATTGCTTGTCTTCGACGAGATGTCGTCTGGCCATTCTATTGCTATTGTGCTTAAGTCTTTTTTTGGGAGCTGTAGCAAAAGCGGACGGGGATTATTCGATTGTAACTAACGTCCAAGTCAGTGAAAAAACGTTATCGTCAAATTCATTACGATCGATATTCGGTATGCAAAAGAAAACTTGGGCTGATGGCGCCAAGATTAGGGTTTTTGTTTTGCCTGACGATGATTTGCTGCATCAGATTGTTTCTAAAGAAAAACTAAATTTATTTCCTTACCAATTAAGATCCACCTGGGATCGTCTCATTTTTTCCGGTACTGGTCAGGCACCGATTCAAGTCAATTCCATTGAAGAAATGCTTGCCAAAGTCGCAACCACCCCTGGTGCAATCGGTTATTTATGGAAAGTGAATATTAATGAAAATGTTAATGTGCTCCAGATTAAGTAATTTTTTTATGAAAACTTATCTGCTAAAAATTGGGGGGGTATTTTCATTATTAGTTTTTAATTGTTTTTTCGTTCAGGCTCAAGAAGTAAAATATGCAAAGAAGGAGGCGGGTGCAGTTAAAACGTCTATTTCCCTATCATCAGAGTTACCAGAGAAAATCACTGGATCGGATTTGCAAACCAACAAAGCAGGATTGGCTAGTACTTGGATAGATCGATTTCGTAACAATAATCTTCCGGGCGATTTTCAAATTCATGGTTTTGCCAGTCAGGCTTACATAACAACGTCGGATAATAACGTTTTTGGCAACAGCGATAACGGTGGTAGCTTTGGACTTACAGAAGCCGGACTGAATGCATCGGTACGCCCTTTGCCAAGACTGCAATTATCTGGACAAGTTGTATCGCGTCGCGCCGGAGAAGGTGTTACAGGTATTCCACGGCTTGATTATGCGATTTTGGATTATCGATTATATTCTCAAGAGGCTAATCAATTCGGAATTCGAGTCGGACGTCTCAAGAATCCCTTTGGTTTTTACAATGAAACGCGCGATGTGGCACATACACGTCCCAGTATTTTGTTGCCCCAATCGATTTATTTCGATCGCACTCGTAATTTAGGTCTTTCAGGTGATTCAGTGCAATTGTACGGTGAAACGGCAATTGGTAATTTAGGTACATTTTCTTCTCAGTTTGGTGTCTGGTTCCCGATTGTAAGTGATAAGGATACGGAAAGCTCTCTGCTTGGCGCTGAGCGGTATGGTCATTTAACCAGAGAAGCTTCCTATATAGGTCGTGGAATTTTTGAAACCAATGACAAACGTATGCGTTTAGGTATCAGCGGTATTTGGCTGAACACAGCCTATAATCCTCAGTATCAGAGTTTAAACGAAGTATTAGGCCCCGGCGCAATACAATTCACACCGATTTATTTCTCAGCGCAATACAATGCGGAGAAATGGACTTTAACCGCTGAATATGCGATGCGACATTTTAATTATGATAAAGCTTTTGGCGATTCGATTGCTGCGCGAACGCTAAATGGGCAGGATTTCTTTGGCGAAAGCTATTATATCCAGGGTGAATATCGCTTTACTCCAAAATGGGAGGGGTTTTTACGCTATGATGCGCTTTTTGCAAACAGAGACGATCGAAATGGTAAAGATTTTGTCGAATTTGTTAGAGAACAAACCACATTAGAAAGACCAGCGCATTCCCGATTTGCAAAAGACATTACCGCGGGATTACGTTGGAACATTACTCCGCAATTTATGTTGCGCGGAGAGTATCATTATGTAAATGGTACCGGCTGGTTATCAAGATTAGATAATAATGATCCGAATAGTACCGAGCAATATTGGCATCTTTTTGCAATTCAAGCCGCTTATCGCTTCTAAATAAGTATCTTAATGAATTTATCTCACAAAAATGAATTGAAACAGACATCTGCGGTTTTGAGTTACGAAACACGAAGATTCCGAAGTCTGCGATGGAAAATTTCTTTAGGTAGTAGTTTTATTCTACTAGTTGTTGTCATGCTATTTTGTTTTATCAGCTATCTTGGCTTAATGGATAACTTTGATAATCAGAGAAAAGTTGAATATAAACGCTATTCGCGAGAGATCAATAGCCTGATTAAAAATACTTCCAAGAACTTATTTAATTTGGCTGAGACGATTCCATTTCTGGATGGCATGCGAAACGCACTATTGACCAATGATGTTGAACTCATAACCAGTATTTTTGATACACATTGGGCACTGTTACAATTTCATAATAATGTAGAGTTTGTGCTTTTTTATAATTCGTTAAATCAGCTCAATGCGAGTTGGGATAATTTAGATGTTCATATGAGTGAGCGGGACTTGATTGAAGCATGGGTTAGTCAAGTCAATCAAAATGAAAAGCCATTTAGCCCATTGTTATGTAGAGAAACTTGTATTCAATACATCATTGCACCTTTATTAATTGAGGGAAAGAAGGTTGGGGTTGTAGTAATGGGAATTTCATTGGCTGATGTCATGCTGGCTTTTAAACGCATAACGGGTGCTGATATCGGTTTGTTGATTAAAGATCAGGGCGATTTATTGCAACAAAAAGATTTCGCTTTGTTGCCCTGGAGCGTCTATGTTTCTGCACTAACAAATAAAGATAGAAATTATGAAATCTTAGTAAAAGCAGCAGAAATACATGCAGAACCTAACGCTTTGAATGACGGAATTCATTTCCGTAATAATGCTCAGTTTCATCAATTGAAGATATTTCCTCTCGATGCGTATCAATCTGATAAAGCAGACTTAATTGTTATAACCAATGTGACATCGGCTGTAAACAATATTCATAATTCTATTTGGAAAATAGCTTTAATTGGATTGATAGGATTAATGCTTTCAGAAGCACTCTTGTTTTTTATTTTCACGCGATTACTTGCAAAACTAAAAGAGGTTGTTTTTGCACTCCCTTTGCTTGCAAGTGGTCAATTCAATCAATTTCGCGTTTCTCTTAGCGCATCTGAAAGTGTGCCCCATTTTCGCGACGAAGTGGATACACTAACCGAGGCAGCGATCTCGTTATCTCTTCAGTTAGAAAAACTTGAGCAAGAAGTATCCAGTCGAACGAAGATGTTGATTGAACAAAAGAATGAGCTTAAGAAAGAGAGAGATTTCGTTGAAAATCTGCTGGATACAGCCCAAGTGATTGTGATTACACAAAGCAGCGAAGGAAAAATCATCTCATTAAATGCTTATGGGGCAATGTTGACACGTTATTCCGAGGCGGAATTACGAGGGCAATCTTTTTTTAAGCTTCTGACCGAGAAGAACGAATCACAAGATTTGCTAGTGAATTTTAATGAAATTCACGCCGAACAAAGGTTGCAATTTCGTCAAGAAGCGATAATGCTCTGTAAAGATGGAACAGAGCGGCATGTGGCATGGCTACATTCTCATTTGACTCAGCATTCAGATAATGACCCTTCAATTTTGTCGGTAGGTTTGGATGTTACTGAATACAAGCGCGTTGAAGGGCATTTGGCATGGCTGGCTGATCATGATCCGCTAACCAATTTGTTTAATCGACGCCGCTTTAGTGAAGAATTGGAGCATGTCTTGAGCCGGGCGGAGCGATATCAACACCTTGGCGCTTTGCTTTTTTTTGATTTGGATCGCTTTAAATATATTAATGATACCAGTGGTCATCAAGCCGGGGATACATTATTAAAAATGATTGCCAATATGCTCAAACAGATTATTCGATCTGATGATGTAATTGGACGTTTAGGTGGTGATGAATTTGCGATTATTTTGCCGGAAATTAATGCAAGCGGGGCAATAGAGGTAGCCAAAAAAGTATTGGATCAGCTGGGTGCCGCACAATTAACTATTCATAATCGAACACACAAAATTTCAGCGAGTATTGGTATCGCACTTTTCCCAGAGCATGGCGACAATATCCATGATTTGCTTGCCGCTGCAGATCTGGCTATGTATGAAGCTAAAGCATTAGGACGCAATGCTTGGTATTTATTTTCTGATAAGGATAGAAGCAGAGAGCGATTACAAAATTTAGTTTTTTGGAAAGAAAAAATCGAATATTCGCATTTGCACGATAATTTTATTCTGTATTTTCAGCCCATTATGCATGTGCAATCGAAGCAGATTACGCACTATGAAGTTTTGTTGCGGATGCTTGATCAAGATGGCGCAATATTCTTTCCATCCGATTTTATTCCTGCTGCCGAACATACCGGGTTAATCCATACTATCGATCAAATGGTATTGCGCAAGGCAATTGCACAAATCGCTTCATTTTATGAACATAATTTTAATGCCAATTTTTCGATCAATTTATCTGCGCATGCATTTAACGATCCTGAATTACTCTCGATTCTCAAAGAAGGTTTGTCAACTCATCGGATAAATCCAGGTAATCTTATGTTTGAAATAACTGAAACGGCAGCATTGGAAGATTTGCCTGGTGCACGTACATTAATGAACGAAATAAAAGAATTGGGTTGCGGTTTCATTTTAGATGATTTCGGAGTCGGATTTTCATCATTCTATTATTTGAGAGAACTACCGGTTGACGTAGTAAAAATTGACGGCGCTTTTATTCGTAATTTGGCTCTGAGCAGTGATGACATGATTTTAGTTAACGCACTTTGCAGTGTGGCGCGCGGTTTTGGTAAAAGAATTACTGCAGAATTCGTTGAGAACGCAGAGATATTTGCATTGATAGAGCAAATGAATATCGATTATGTTCAGGGTTATTACATTGGAAAACCGATGTCAGTGACCGATCTTTTCGGAGAACGTAGATCTGCTTATGGTATATAATCGATAACTATTCTTATTCGTATTATAGTTGTCAGTTTTTAACAATTCATCAATCAGGCCTCTTCATCCATGATGCGTTTTTCTTCAAACCATTTTCTTTTTGTGATTTTTTTCGTTGTAACATTAATCTGCACGCAAAATGTGCATGCAAGTGAAGTCGTTGTATATTCGGCGCGGATTGAGCAACTCATTAAACCGATGTTTGATGCTTTCACCAAAGAAACCGGGATTAAGGTAAGGTATACAACCGATAACGAAGGTGCATTGCTTGCGCGTTTGCAAGCTGAAGGAAAGAACACGCCGGCTGATATGTTAATAACAGTGGATGCAGGTAATTTATGGGCTGCCTCGAAAGCCGGTCTCTTGAAATCTGTTAAATCCGATGTTTTGGAAAATAATATACCGTTACATCTGCGCGATCCTAACAATGAGTGGTTCGGGTTATCGGTACGTGCTCGAACAATTGTTTACAATACTAGAAAAGTAGAGCCGAGAGAGCTTTCCACATATGAAGATTTGGCGGATGAGAAATGGCATAAAAGATTATGTTTGCGGTCATCCAAAAAGGTTTATAACCAATCACTGGTTGCGATGATGATTGCTGAACATGGTGAAGCAGAAACAGAAAAAATAATTAAAGGTTGGGTAACCAATTTAGCTACAGACCCATTACCAGATGACACTAAAGCGCTTGAATATGTTGCCGCAGGTAAATGTGATGTTACTCTGGTAAATACATATTATTTCGGGCGTCTCATGAGTAAGGATTCCAATCTTCCCTTGGCTATTTTCTGGCCGAATCAACATGGAAGCGGTGTACATGTCAATATTTCTGGAGCAGGTATTACACGGTATGGCCGTAATGAGAAAGCTGCAATCCAGTTATTGGAGTATCTTTCTTCTGCCAAAGCGCAAAATCTTTTTGCAGATTTAAATATGGAATATCCGGCCAATCCTACAATCAAACCAGATAGATTTGTCGCAACATGGGGAGATTTTCGGCAAAATCCACTGAATCTTATTAAAGCGGGTGAATTGCAAACTACGGCTGTGAAATTGATGGATCGTGCCGGTTATAAATAATCGAGTCTTTATTGTTTGATGAAATGTTGGAAGGATCGAATTGCAAAAACCGAAGAGCTGTTTTCATGTGAACAGTTAAATGGCAATTTGGCGCTTTATTCCCTTTACCACGGCTGTAACAGTTCTGCTACCGGTTGTAGTCGTTTTTTCTTCCTTTTGGGTTCCGACTGATGATGTATGGCGGCATTTGGTCGAGACCACGCTGCTCACACTCATAATTAATACTGCCTGGTTGGCATTCGGGGTGGTTATTGGTACCGCCATACTTGGCGTAAGTTTAGCATGGCTAACTTCAGTCTATGAATTCCCCGGGCGCGCCTTTTTTTCATGGGCGCTATTACTGCCACTTGCAACACCAGCTTATGTAACCGCATTTGTGGCGCTTGGTTTATTTGATTTTACTGGTCCGATACAAACATCACTTCGTGTTTGGCTCGATTCGGATCTGAGCTGGTTTCCCGATATACGGAACAGATTTGGCGTCATTATGATATTGACGCTGGCATTTTATCCTTATGTTTACTTGTTAGCGCGCAACGCCTTCATGAGTCAGGGAAGGCGCTCGCTGGAAGTGGCGCAATCGCTTGGCTTGAATCGTCGACAGGGTTTTTTTAAAGTTGCACTGCCCATGGCACGTCCCTGGATTGCGAGCGGAATTATGCTCGTTCTCATGGAAACGTTAGCGGATTTCGGTACCGTAGCAGTATTTAATTACGATACTTTTACAACTGCCATTTATAAAGCATGGTTTAGCATGTTTTCTTTGGATGCCGCATCGCAACTTGCTTCATTGCTAATCATTCTGGTTTTTGCCGTAATTGTTTTGGAACAGCAATCTCGATTGAAAATGCAATATGCAGAAAACAAAAAAAGCCATCGTGCAAATCGCATTTTATTGTGTGGCTGGAAAAAATGGCTTGTATGCGGCTTGGTTTTTGTCACATTATTCGCGGCATTCTTTTTACCTATCATGCAATTATCAATTTGGGCGATACAATCTGTTACCGCTAATTTTGATTTTCTCCGATTTGGCGAATTTCTTTGGAATTCGCTAATTTTGTCTTTCTTGGCTGTTTTATTGGTATGTTTGATGGCGGTAGTAATGGTTTATGTTGCGCGACGTTTCTCGACAACATCGATACGATATGCGATACGTATTGCCACCATCGGTTATGCATTGCCTGGTACTGTATTAGCGATTGGTATTTATATGCCAATGGTCTGGTTTGATGGAAAACTTAATGAATGGATTTCGTATTGGATAGAGATTGAAAACGGTCAATTGTTGCAAGGTACTTTAATTACGATGCTGATTGCTTATCTAATCCGCTTCATGGCGGTTAGTTATTATCCTATCGACGGCGCAATGCAACGTGTGACACGCAATATAGATGAGGCGGCGCTTACTTTTGGAGTGCATGGATGGGCCATGATAAGTAAAGTGCATTTCCCAATTTTAAAACCAGGTATTTTTACTGCTGCGACTCTGGTGTTTATCGATGTTATGAAGGAAATGCCGATCACGCTAATGACACGTCCTTTTGGTTGGGATACGCTCGCAATACGAATTTTTTCACTGACCTCGGAAGGCCAATGGGAACAAGCTGCTTTGCCGGCGGTAACATTAGTGCTTGCTGGACTTGTCCCGATCATTGTTTTTATGCGCCAAACGGAACATTGAGTCCATGAGTGATGCGCTTTTGCAACTTAATCAAATTAAGCAATCGTATGGACAACAGGTTGTTCTTCACAATTTGTCGTTAGAGCTGAAAAAAGGAGAAATCGGTTGTTTGTTGGGATCAAGCGGATGTGGAAAAACAACAGCTTTACGCTGTATTGCGGGGTTTGAAACCATTGCGGCTGGAGAAATATGGCTTGATGCTGTTTGTATCAGTAGTCCGTCAATTTTTATGCCACCAGAACAAAGACGAATCGGTATGGTGTTTCAAGATTACGCATTGTTTCCGCATCTTAATGTAATGGAAAACATAGGTTTCGGCTTACATTTCCTGCCGCAATCAGAACGTAAGCGGCGTGTGGAAGAATTGTTGTATGTGGTGCAATTAATTGGAATTGCAAAGCGCTATCCTCATGAGTTGTCCGGCGGGCAACAACAGCGTGTAGCTTTAGCACGTGCCTTGGCGCCAAAGCCTTCGTTATTATTACTTGATGAGCCATTTTCCAATTTGGATGTGACTTTGCGCGAACAATTAAGTGTGGAAGTCCGTGATATTATCAAAGAGCAGGGAGCAACAGCTATTTTGGTAACTCATGATCAAACGGAAGCATTTGCTATCGCCGATAAGATTGGTGTCATGAACCACGGTGAGATACTGCAATGGGATGCAGCTTTTAATATTTATCATCGCCCAATCAATCGTTTTGTCGCAAATTTCATTGGACAAGGTGCATTTGTAACCGGTTCAGTTATTGATAATCGACACGTGGCAATTGAATTGGGTATCCTAACGAGTGAAGTTCCTCAACAGAGTGAAAACGGCAGTTTGGTTGACGTGTTATTACGTCCGAACGATATCATACACGACGATACCAGTTCTGTTCTGGCGACGGTAACCCAGAAAACATTTAGAGGAGCGGATATTCTTTATTCTTTACGGCTTGATAGCGGGGCAGAAGTATTGGCGATAGTCTCCAGTCATCATGATCATCAAATCGGCGAGAAAATAGGTATCAAACTTGAGGTGGATCATGTTGTGACGTTTAAGCGTTGAGAATAAGGTAAGCTGGTACAGCATTATGTACTTGATACTACAATGATAGCATCACGCAGTTGTATTGTTTTCATTAATAAATTTCATTTTTGAAAACATTGCTTTCATCCGTTGATTGGGGTGGCGCTTTGTAACAATTTGTAATATCAATATGATTGACTAGTGATCGGTTAAATTTAATTTTGTTGTTAACACTCCTAAGCCTTGTTAAAATAAGCCTTTATTTCTCAAACAAACCCAGCAATATTTAATGCATTTAAACACGGAACAAATTATATGAAAACGATTAAGAATATGGTTGTGCTTGCAACGTTAGTTTTTGTTGCTCCCTTTGTATCAGCTGATGAAGATGATGCTCCACCAGCACCGGCAGCTCCCCCTTCTGTGGAAGAAATTGCGGCAGGTGTTTGCGCGGGGTGCCACGGTGCAGACGGCAATAGCATAATTCCAATGAATCCAATTCTGGCGGGTCAGAAAGCCGAATATATTACTAAACAGCTATTGGATTTTAAAGCTAACGGAGAACAGCCACCACATCGTAACAGCCCTGTCATGTCGGCAATGGTGGCCGCACTCACGCAAGAAGATGCCCAGAAATTGGGTGAATATTATGCCAACCAGAAACTGGTGCCAAGCCAAATTCCTGGTGATGAAAACTTATTGGAGATGGGCAAGATACTTTATCATGGCGGCAATATTGAAAATCAGGTACCTGCCTGTGCAGGTTGTCATGGTCCGACAGGAACCGGAATTCCGCCTCGCTATCCAGCACTTGCGGGACAGCATCAAGAATACACTATGAACCAACTGGGATTATTCAATAATGGCGAACGTGGCAATGATAATGGTGTTATGCAAAAGGTTGTCAGTCGCATGAATCCACAGGAAAAACGTGCAGTATCAGAATATATCGCTACATTACGCTAAATAGTTCAACGGGTTCTAAATAAAAAAGGCGGTTAACCCGCCTTTTTTATTTGTTCCAACTTTCGATTACCAATTGGCAAATATTTTGTTTGCTGCGAATAATGTTTTTTCTATGTCGGTATCGCTGTGTGCCGATGAAACAAAACCCGCTTCAAATGCTGAAGGTGCAAAGTATATGCCTTCTTCCAGCATTGCGTGAAAGAAACGATTAAATGCCGCTTTATCGCATTGCATCACTTCAGCAAAGCTTGTTGGAATTGTTGAATTAAAATACAAACCAAACATGCCGCCAACTGATTGTGCACAAAAAGCAATGCGGTTTTTTTGAGCTGCAGAGGAAATTCCATCAACTAGCTGCCTGGTTTTTCTGGCTAATTGCTCATAAAAACCTTCGGCTTGTATTTGCTTTAAAGTTGCCATTCCAGCTGCTACTGCGACTGGATTTCCAGACAAAGTTCCAGCTTGATAGACCGGGCCCAATGGTGCTAAGCATTGCATGATATCGCGGCGACCGCCGAAAGCAGCCATCGGCATGCCACCACCGATCACTTTACCCAACGTCGTTAAGTCAGGTTTGATTTGATAAATACCTTGCGCACAACCTAGGCCGACTCGGAATCCTGTCATGACTTCGTCAAAAATTAAGATGCTGCCGTTCTGCGTGCATAATGATCGAAGTTTGGCGAGAAAATCTTTATTTGGTGCGATCAAATTCATGTTTCCTGCGACAGGCTCCACTATTACGGCGGCTATGTCTTGTCCCCAGTTGTCGAAGGCTTGCTCGATAGCAATTGTATTATTGAAATCCAGTACGATGGTATGACCTGCGGTTTCTGCCGGTACACCGGCAGAACTAGGGTTGCCAAATGTCAATGCACCGGAACCCGCTTTGACCAATAAGGAATCATCATGTCCATGATAGCAACCTTCAAACTTGATAATCTTACTGCGACCGGTAAATCCTCGCGCCAGACGGATCGCGCTCATGCCGGCCTCGGTGCCTGAACTTACCAGGCGTACTTGCTCAATCGACGGCACTAATTTACAAATCAATTTCGCAATTTCTAATTCGGCTTCAGTCGGTGCACCGAAAGTTAAGCCGTTTTGTGCAGCAGATTGAACGGCTTTGATGACTTCCGGGTGTGCATGACCAAGAATCAAAGGTCCCCATGAGCCAACGTAGTCAATATATGATTTACCGTCAGCATCCCAAAAATATGCGCCTTGTCCACGTTGGAAAAAAATGGGGGTACCACCGACTGATTTGAAAGCCCGAACTGGTGAATTGACACCACCCGGGATATATTGTTGGGATTCTTCGAACAATTGTTGGTTACGTGAAGTCATTTGATTACTCATAAATTAAATGAAAAAACTTGAAATAGGTACCTTAAATCCTTGTGGTAAATATTTGTGTAAATTCTGCAGCTTTTGCTTTGGTTTGATCGATAGCAAATAAATCATTGCAAACTGCTATGGCATCGCAACCGCTGTCAATTAGAGTCGATACGTGGTGACACTGAATGCCACCGATACCGACAATAGGTATATTGATTTGCTGTCTGGCGTTCCGGATAAAATCAACTGATACCGGTACGGTGTTTGACTTGGTTTTGGAAGGAAAAAAAGATCCAAAAGCCACGTAATCAACACCTTGTGACTCGGCGTGAATTGCCAGATTCAAATCGTCATAACAGGAAGCGCCAAGAATTTTATCATTACCTAAAAACTTTCTGGCATCCGCAATCGCAAAATCGTCGCGTCCGATATGCAATCCGTCGGCATCGATTTCTAAGGTTAAATCAAGGTAATCATTAATAATCAATGGAATTCCATGATACTTGCACAATTGCAGCAACAAGCCGGCTTGGTGTTTTTGTAGTTGTCGGTTTGTCGATTTATTGCGATATTGAATCACTTTTGCGCCGCCTACCAGTACTTGTTGCGTTTTATTGATAAGCTCATCAGTATTGGTCAATTCAGGAAGGATTGCATATAAACCGTGAATCTTAGGTGATTTCAGGTATAAGTCATTACGATTCATTGATATTTTCTGCTTCCAGTTTAGCCCAGTAAAGCCGATTCGGTATATGCTGCCCCATACCTGGTCGAAATCCGGCTTGCAGTGTTTGCCAGGTATAATCTTGTGCTTCGATAACGCTGTCGCTTACGGATAATCCATTGGCCATGCAAGCCGCTATCGCAGATGCCAAAGTACAACCAGAACCATGATATGTATGTTCGAGGCGCTGCCAGTGATCCGAGCGAACTATGCCCTCATTGGTGAATAATGTATTGGTTACTTGCAAGGTATTTTCATGTGTGCCCGTAATCAGAATATACTCACAACCCATATCCAGTAATCGATGAGCGCACAAAGTTAGGTCTAATTCGGTTTTACTCGGATCGCTTTCTTGTAAAACAAGATGCCTGGCTTCCAGACTGTTGGGTGTTAGGATTGTCACTTGCGGAAGCAGCAGTTCGCGCATTGCATCGATCATTTCTTCGTTGGCCAATTCATCTCCGCGTCCCGATGTTAGAATCGGATCCATCACAAGCGGTATATTCGGATAATCAGAGATAATTTCCGCAATAGTAGCAATAGTTTCAACGCTCCCAAGCAAACCAATTTTGAATGCGTGAACCGGCATATCTTCCAATACAAGCCTTGCTTGATCTTCAACCCATTCGGAATCAATGGGAAGTATTTCTTCGACACCGGTGGTATCTTGTTTAGTGATTGCAGTTATGATGGATAAAGGATGGCATCCTAGGCTTGCGATCGTCAGTTGATCAGCCTGAAGTCCGGCACCACCAGTAGGGTCGTTTGCTGCAAAAGAAAGTACGATTGGGGGTGGCTGTAACATGCATTAATACCGTAAAATATTATTTTAACCTAAAAAGGGGATTACTAGCTATCATGCCTACGGAAGAAAATCGTCAGTACAATCGATATATGTGTTTAATTTGCGGCTACATTTACGACGAAGAGTTAGGATCTCCCGAGGAGGGGATAGCACCGGGCACGCGTTGGGAAGATGTGCCGATTAATTGGACATGTCCTGAATGCGGTGCGAGAAAAGAAGATTTTGAAATGGTAAAAATCTAATGCGTATTTTGCATACGATGTTACGTGTCGGTGATTTGGAAAAATCACTGAAGTTTTATACTCAAGTGTTGGGAATGAAATTGCTGCGCCGGAAAGATTATCCTGAAGGTAGATTCACTCTTGCTTTTGTGGGCTATCAAGATGAAGCGGATGGTACCGTTCTGGAATTGACGCATAACTGGGATACGACAACCTATAATTTAGGCGAAGGTTACGGTCATATTGCCATCGAAGTTGATGATGCGCACAAGGCATGCGAGAACGTCAAGAAACTCGACGGCAAAGTAACCCGCGAAGCGGGGCCGATGAAGCACGGAACAACGGTAATTGCTTTTGTAGAAGATCCGGACGGTTATAAAATAGAATTTATTCAGAAAAAAAACGTCTGATTTCTACCAACAATTCGAAAAAAGCACTGGCAATCGTAGCCTACTTTCAGCCCTGAATTAAAAAAATTGTTGGTATTTTATTGATATCCGGCAAAGCTTGGCGCCATGCTTTTATGGATTTTGTCATTATCGATTCATTGGGATCGGTAAGCTGGCTTGCAACGCATAAATCAGTGGTTTCTCGGCAAACTTGTACTATTTGCTCTAACAATTTTTGATTACGGTAGGGTGCTTCGATAAATATCTGTGTTTGCCGCAAACTGATTGATATTTTTTCTAGCTCCTGTATTTTTCCAATTCGTGCTGTACTGTCAATCGGCAAGTAACCGTGGAATGCAAAACACTGACCGTTTAATCCAGATGCCATCAGTGCTAACACGATAGAGGACGGACCGACCAACGGTATTATTTTAATACCATTTTGATGCGCTAATCTGACAAGTTCAGCTCCCGGGTCGGCTATTCCGGGGCATCCCGCTTCTGACATTAAACCGACATTATGTCCCGCTAATATTGGTTCAAGCAATAATGCCAGATCTTTCTTTGAGGTATGTTCGTTTAAAGTCAACAAGGTTATTTCCTGCAGCGAATGCTTGCTATTCAATTGCTTTAGGAAATGTCGGGTTGTTTTGGGATGTTCGACGATAAAATGTGTTATTTCAGCAGCGCACTGTTGAACTGCAGCGGGTAATGCCCATGAAATAATTTCTGAACTGATAGGGGTGGGAATCAGATAAAGTTTGCCTGACATAAGCACAAAAGCTGCATAGAAACTAATGCAGTGTTCTTGGAACACTCAGAATGAATTCGGGAATCGCAACATCGAAATGGAAGCCATCTTCGGCTGCCATTTGATAACTTCCTTTCATTGATCCAACTGAGGTAGAAATCACTGTTCCGCTGGTATATTCAAAACTATCTCCGGGTTTGAGAAGCGGTTGTTCACCGACAACACCTAAACCTCGTACCTCTTGGCTCGTTCCATCGCCATTATTGATGATCCAGTGCCGACTGATAAGTTGACTCGCTACAGTGCCGGTATTTGCGATGGTTATGGTATAAGCGAATACATGTCTGCATGCATTTTCATCCGATTGATCAGGTAGATATACCGTTCTGACGCTGACGTCGATTATGTATTTTTTTTCTTCATCCATCTTTTTTCCTGCATTAAATCATTTGCCGATGTTTGTCTGAATATTGTTATAACTCAGTCACTATAGTTTACCAAGAAACTGCTTAAACAGCGTGTGCGCGTTATAATGGACTAAGCTATTACTAGAGATCTACCAGGTTTAAGCAATTGTAGTGAACCGATTAGAGTCGCTTGATGTGATTCTTCTGCTGACGAAAAATAGTAGCCGTAATTTATGAGAGATTTTGAGCACGGGAGTGTTTCATGACTGCTTTGCTGGTGGCAATTCTTACGTTAACATCACCTTCGTTTGCACATGAAGGAACGATTCCAGAGCATTTTACTTGTGATGGAAAGGATATTTCACCGGCACTTGACTGGTCAGGTATACCGGAAGGTAGCAAAAGTCTTGTGCTGATCGTCGATGATCCTGATGCACCTGATCCGGCGGCTCCAAAAATGGTTTGGGTGCACTGGGTTCTCTATAACATTCCGCCATCGACTAATGGATTGATTGAAGGTGTCACGGGAAAAAATCTACCACCGGGCACCTTACAAGGAATCAATGACTGGAAACGCATCGACTACGGAGGGCCTTGCCCACCAATTGGTAGTCACCGATATTTTTATAAGTTGTATGCTTTGGATAGAGTACTACCGGATTTGCATCGTCCAACCAAAGTACAACTTGAACTAGCGATGCAAAAACACATCATTGGCCAAGGTGTATTGATTGGACGTTATCAGCGTCGGTGACAATATAAGGTTTTCCGCACTTATTGTGGTGGAAAATGTTTTTTTGCTCGTTCAAAGGCTTGTTGCATTGATTTAAAAGATTTTCTTAAACCAGTTTCGATGTCTTGCCATGCATCTTCTGAGTTAGCTTCAAATTGTTCCCATTTTTTCTTAGCTTCGATTAATTCTTGCTCAAGCTCTTCCAAATGCGGTTGAAGCTTGTCTTGTACTTCTTTTGCACCAAGATGCATTTGTAGTTTCACTTCATCGACAATCGATTGCAAATTTGCCAATTCGTCTTCTAATCGTTTTTTTGTATTTTGGGGTTCATTCATTTTGCTTGCCTCTTTTTAATTAAATTTACGAAACTCTAGGAGTCTGTCGGGCTTAAGCAATCGTGGCGAACCGAGTGGGAGAGCGAGTGCGGATTTTCTTAATTTTGAGGCGCATAGTTAATCTATGTAACCAAAAATTGAAAAAATATGAACCGTTATCCCATTGGCGTAGTAGATTAGTCTTAAGTNNTGTTTGTCTAGTCTGCGATACTGAATCGCTTCCGCAATATGCTGGTTAGTGATTTCTTCGGTACCTGCCAAATCCGCAATCGTTCGAGCGACTTTTAGAATTCGATGGTAAGCACGTGCTGATAAATTCAAGCGATTAATGGCTTGTTTCAGCAGATTCTCGCAGGCGTTATCGAGTGCGCAGAATCGATCTATTTCTTTGACACTCATTTTGCTATTCGTTTTTCCTTGCCGGTCAAGTTGCAATTGATGCGCTTTTTCTACACGCTGGCGGATGGTGCTGCTTTTCTCGCCAGTTATATGTTGTTTCATCAATTCCTGCTGTGGCACTGCCGGTACTTCGATTTGCATGTCGATGCGGTCGAGTAACGGGCCGGAGATTCGTCCGCGATAGCGGCCGATTTGATCAGGGGTGCAGTGGCATTTGCCGGAGGGGTGACCCAAATATCCACACATGCAGGGGTTCATTGCGGCAATTAATTGGAAGCGTGCGGGGAATTCGGCTTGACGGGCGGCGCGTGAGATGGTGATTTTTCCGGATTCCAGTGGTTCGCGCAGTACTTCCAGCACTTTCCGGTCGAATTCGGCCAATTCGTCTAAAAATAGCACGCCGTTCATTGCCAGTGAAATTTCGCCGGGACGGGGGTGGCTGCCGCCGCCGACCAAGGCGACACCGGAGGCGGTATGGTGCGGTGCTCGGAACGGACGATGTTTCCACTTGGCGATATCGAAGCTGCCAAAGCTGAGTGATTGAATGGCGGCGGATTCCAAGGCTTCCGTTTCGGTCATCCGTGGCAGAATGCCGGGGAAGCGTGCTGCCAGCATTGATTTGCCTGTGCCGGGTGGGCCGATCATCAACAAGCTGTGGCCACCGGCTGCAGCTATTTCCAAAGAGCGTTTTGCGTGAGCTTGGCCTTTGACTTCATTGAAATCGGGATAAAGCGATTCAGAAGGTTGGCTGTCGATGTCGCTTTGATAAACCGCTAATGGAGTGTGTCCATGCAAATGGGCGCAGATTTGCAGCAATGATTTTGCCGCGTAAACGGTAGCGTTTCTGACCAGAGCGGCTTCGGCGGCGTTTTGTTGCGGCAATACGAAACTGCGCCCCGATTGTGAGGCATTGTAAGTCATAGCCAATGCACCGTGGATCGGGCGCAATTCTCCGGTTAATGCGAGTTCCCCGGCCCACTCATATTGGTCGAGTGTGTGTTTCGGAATTTGCCCGGTTGCGGCCAGAATACCGAGTGCGATCGGCAAATCAAAGCGTCCACTTTCTTTGGGTAAGTCAGCAGGTGCAAGATTTACCGTGATGCGCTGCGCAGGAATTTTAAATTGCGCATTTTGCAGCGCAGATCTGACGCGATCTTTGCTTTCCTTGACCTCGGTGTCGGGTAACCCGACGATAGTGAAACTGGGCAAGCCATTGGCTATATGTATTTCCACCGTTACCAGCGGAGCTTGCATGCCGGAGTGAGCACGGCTATACAATACGGCCAATGACATGCGAGCGGCGGTGATAAATACTGTTACGGGTTATTTTCATTGATGGTTGTTTGCGCCGGTGATTCCAAGCGCGCTTCCAGTTCTGCAACTTTGGCTTCCAGTTCGGTTAGTTTTTCTCGGGTTCGTTGCAGTACTTGTTGTTGAATGTCGAATTCATCGCGCGTAACCAAATCAAGTCGTGAGAATGCGCCTGATAACATGACGCGGATATTTTTTTCTATATCTTTTGCCGGACTATTTTGTAAAATTTCGCCGACTTTGGCATTGATTTCGTCAATTACATTTTTGTTGAGCATCGTTATTCTCCTAAAAAATAGATCTATCTACGTGCTGTCTGCTGATCACGATAGCGGCATGATAAAATTTAAGTTTGGTATTTTGTACCAGGTAATCTGCGAAATTATTCGTTAGATTCCCGGATCGAATTATCCACGGTTATTCCTCAGGGTTCCAGCGTAATAAGATAGGGATTCTATTTCTATTAAATATGAATTATCAATAAATGGATCGTATACATCAACTGGAAGTATGGCTGAAACAGCAATTTCCTGGAAAATCATGGGCGTTGCAACCAGCTTCCGCAGACGCTAGTTTTCGGCGTTATTTTCGCGTTTTATTCGACAATAACAGCATGATCGTCATGGATGCGCCGCCACAGCATGAAGATTGTGCCCCTTTTATCAAGGTGGCGGAAATTTTGACTGCTTCGGGGGTGCATGTTCCCGGTATTCTGGCAAGAGACCTTGAACAGGGTTTTTTATTGCTGTCTGATTTAGGCGATCAGACATTTTTACAAGCATTGAGTGACCAAACTGATTTGGCTGAGCAACTCTACCGCGATGCAATCGACGCGTTGGTTGCCATGCAATTATCGAGTCGAGCTAATGAATTACCGCACTACGATGAAGCTTTGCTGACGCGAGAAATGAATCTGTTTCCAGAGTGGTATATCAACCAGCACCTGCAAGTCGATCTGACGGATAAGCAACAAGCGGTATTACGCGATGTGTTTGCGCAAATATTGCACAATAATCTGGCGCAACCGAAAGTTTTGGTGCATCGGGATTATCATTCGCGCAATTTGATGATGGCGACACCTAATCCCGGCATTATCGATTTTCAAGATGCCGTATTCGGGCCGATTACTTATGATTTGGTGTCGTTGCTCAAAGACGCCTATATTCGCTGGGAAGAGGAACGAATTCTGGATTGGGCGATTCGTTATTGGGAAAAAGCGCGTCGGGCGAAACTTCCGGTTACTACCGATTTTGCCGAGTTTTATCGTGATTTTGAATGGATGGGCGTGCAGCGTCATATCAAGGTGCTGGGTATTTTCGCACGTTTGAACTATCGTGATGGAAAGGCTGCCTATTTGAATGATATGCCAGTGGTCATGAATTATCTGCGCAAAGCGTGCGAACGTTATCGAGAACTTACACCGCTGCTTAATTTGCTGGATGAATTGGATCCGGATGCAGCATCGGCACAGACCAAAATTGGCTACACCTTCTAAACCGCAACCGTATGTGGCGATGATCCTGGCTGCAGGGCGCGGCGAACGCATGCGCCCCCTTACCGATCATGTACCCAAGCCATTACTTAAAGCTGGGAATTACGCATTGATTGAATATCAAATCATGGCACTGGTGCGCGCCGGTTTTCAGCAGATCGTCATCAATCATGCTTATCTTGGCGAAATGATCGAACAAGCTTTGGGCGATGGCGCTCGCTATGGTGCTAAGATTCAATATTCCCCCGAGAAAACGGTGTTGGAAACTGCGGGCGGTATCGCCAATGCCTTGCCATTGTTGACACGATTCGGTCATTTGCCGTTTTTGGTGGTCAATGCGGATATTTATTGCGAATTCGATTACGCGTCAATTTTACCGGCACTGACGGCGTTACAATCCGATTCGCGTTGGCTTGCGCATTTGATAATGGTCGATAATCCGCTGCATCATCCGCACGGCGATTTTGTGTTGCAGGATGGATGCGTGGCGCTGAATGGTGAAAACAAGCTTACATTCAGCGGCATCGGCGTTTATCAATCGCAATTGTTTGCGGATGTACCAGCCGGATTGGCAATGAAATTGTCGGTGGTGCTGAAGCAAGCGATGCATGCCGGAAGAGTCAAAGGTGAGTATTTTTCCGGTACCTGGGTTGATATCGGCACCCCTGAGCGCCTGGCGTCGTTGAACCGGCAACTCGAATTTTAATCACATATATAAATATAAATCGGTTATGACTCATATGCATTCATTTATCGCACGACGCAACCAATTGGCAAATCAAATACAAAACGGCGTTGCCATCATACCGACGGCACCCGAGCGGTTGCGCAATCGGGATACACATTATCCGTATCGATTCGATAGTTATTTTTATTATCTGAGCGGTTTTCGTGAACCGGAGGCCGTGTTGGTGATTGTGGCTGCAACCGAGCAAACTGCCGCTCGACATATTCTATTTTGTCGTGACAAAGATAAAGAACGGGAAATTTGGGATGGTTTCCGTTACGGCCCGGAAGCGGCCAAAGAAGCTTTCGGATTTGATGAAGCCTATTCAATTGTCCGCCTCGATGAAATGATGGTCAAACTATTGGCTAATCAGCCCATCGTGCATACTTTATTCGGTCAGGATTGTGCTTGGGATCAGCGTATCGTCGGTTGGATCAATCGCGTGCGTGAGCAATCGCGAGCCGGAGTAATCGCACCCAACGAAATCCGCGATTGCCGCGTGTGGCTGGATGAAATGCGCTTGATCAAAAATACCGAAGAATTGCAGATCATGCAGCGTGCAGCCGATATTTCCACGCAAGCCCATGTGCGTGCCATGCAGATGGTGCAACCTGGAATGCGCGAATATGAAATCGAAGCCGAACTGCTGTACACTTTCTACCGACATGGAGCGCAGGCACCGGCTTATAACTCGATAGTGGCAGGTGGCGCTAATGCTTGTATATTGCATTATGTGCAGAATAATGCTGAGTTGAAATCGGGCGATTTGTTGTTGATTGATGCTGGATGTGAGTTGGATGGCTACGCTTCGGATATTACCCGCACCTTTCCGGTTAACGGCCGATTCGATAGTGCACAACGGGATGTTTATCAATTGGTGTTGGCAGCGCAAGCGGCGGCGATGGAGCAGGTCAAGCCCGGTAAGCTCTGGAATGATCCGCATCAAGCGGCGCTGCAGGTACTGGCGCAAGGCCTGGTCGATTTGGGATTGTGCCAAGGAAGCGTGGACGGCGTGCTGGAGTCCGGCGATTATAAACGGTTCTACATGCACCGCACCGGGCATTGGTTAGGAATGGATGTGCATGATGCCGGTGAATACAAACTGAAAGGCGATTGGCGTCCGTTGCAGCCGGGCATGGTGCTGACGGTAGAGCCGGGATGCTATATCAGTCCGGCGGATGATATTCCGCAACATTTCTGGAACATCGGCATTCGTATCGAAGACGATGCACTGGTAACACCTGCCGGTCATGAGCTGTTGACGCTGGCGGCGCCGAAAACGATAGCCGAAATAGAGGAGATCATGCAATGAACGATGACGAACGGAAAGTGATTATCTATAAGATTTCGGAACACCATCAAAGCGGTTCAACAGAGTTTCAGCGTACGCCGGTTTCACCGGTAAATCGTTGGTTGACCTATGCCATCATGATTCCGATCGTGGTAGTATTGATATTAATCGGTTTTTTCTTTTTTGCGGCATTCTTGGCTTTGGCCGCAGTGATAGTAGCAGTGCTGGCAATTCGATTTTGGTGGTTTCGCAGAAAATTTGAGCAATCGATGCAACAAGCAAATGATGTTGATCAAAAATCCGAAACGGAACGATCGATTGTTATCGAGGACGCGCAAATTATTGAAGAAACGGAAACACGCCGATCAAAAGATGATCTTCGCTAAGAGTTTGCCGTGCCTATAAAAAACGAAGTAGGCTTTGCGGGTATTGCCGTTTAAGTGAACGATATAGCTGGCAGAACGGATATAAAACGATTAATACCAGTACTGTGATTAGATAAGTTTGCGTCAGATCGCCTCGTTCGAAAAATGGTTTAAGCATGACAATCACGCCAAAGTGTGCCAGGTAGAAGAATAGTGCAGTTTGTCCAAATACCAGAACCGGATTGTTGGGATTGATGTTTTTTGTAACTGATTCAAAGCGTTGCAACAAGGACAGCAGAATTGCCATTAAACCCAATTCCAGCAATATATAAGATAAACTGGGCGGATATTTGCTAACGTGCAGCCAGTGAGTCAAAGCATTGCCTTCCAGGTGCATGAACATATTGCCGTAGCCGTCTAAACCGCGGATTACTACAAACAGTGTCAAAGCAAACCAACCCAATGAAATTAATAGACGATCCGGTACGAGAAAGTTTTTCGGCTTTGCAGTAACGATTCGTTGGCCAAATACCCAACCCAGCATCATGATGCCAAGCCACGGCAGAGCAGGGTATAGCACCGTATAATTTTCACTGAAAGCCGGTGCAAAGGTAACAGCCAGCCACAGCGGCATTTCCTCAGCCGGCCACCGGAATGACAAAAGTAGCAATTCTCCGCCGGCAATGATCAGCAATGATAGGAATAATACCGTTCGCACACTGAGGCGTTGCAAATAAACCATCAACATCATGCTGAGTCCGATGGCATACAATACTGTTGTCAACAAATAGAAC
>DJMI01000126.1 GCA_002435335.1 Nitrosomonas sp. UBA6494 | reverse complement strand
TGGATAATGTGAATTCCAAGCTCTTCCCACAATTCACGCTGCAACGCATGCAACAACGATTCGTTGGCTTCTACTTTGCCGCCGGGAAACTCCCAGAAACCTTCATACACTTTTCCAGCCGGTCGCTGCGCCAACAAAAACTGTCCATCGGGACGCAAAATTACCGCTGCGACAACTTCGACGAGTGGCGGCGATGCAATAGCAGCCTGAGTCGTTAAATTCATGGATTCCGCTTATTGCCGTGCAACTTCTGCTTCCCTGCCCAATCGCGCGCAAACTGCCACGCTACTCGGCCGCTGCGAGAACCGCGCTCAATCGCCCATTGCAATGCATCGGTACGAGCTTGTGCAGTCATGGAAGTAATGCCGAAATGCTTCAACCAATAATTCGCTATAGCCAGATATTGATCTTGATCGAACGGATAAAACGATACCCACAATCCGAAGCGCTCCGATAATGAAATCTTTTCTTCGACGGCCTCGCTCGGATGCACTTCCCCGTCGATATGTCGCGTATCAAGATTATCGCGCATGAACTCCGGAAGCATGTGACGTCGATTCGAAGTTGCGTAAATCAATACATTATCGGAAACCGTGGCAATCGAACCGTCGAGAACCACTTTGAGTGCCTTATAACCCGGTTCGTCGGTTTCAAACGACAAATCGTCGCAAAACAAAATAAACCGCTCCGGGCGCTGATAAATCTTATCCACGATGTCGTGCAAATCCACCAGGTGATGTTTCTCAACCTCGATCAAACGCAAACCATCCGCGGCATATTTATTCAACAATGCTTTAATCAGCGACGATTTCCCGGTACCGCGCGCACCGGTCAACAACACATTATTCGCCGGAAATCCTTGTACGAACTGTCGTGTGTTCTGATCGATGCGCAGCTTTTGATCATCAATGCCGCACAAGGCATCGAGCAAAATCCGGTGCGGTTGTGTTACCGCTTCGATAAATCCGGCGTTGCCTTGTTTCCGCCAACGGAAAGCAATCGATGCTTGCCAATCGGGATCGGAGTGGCTTATCGGAAGAAATCCCTCAAGTCGATTTAACAAGTTGCCGATATGCTGAACTAGATGATCTGACTCATTCATTTTTTGTAGAATAAAGATAATTGCTGAATTATGGTTAAAATGATGTAATGTCGATTTTGGAAATATAACCCAATGATTACTTTATTTTTTATGAAATCAGAATTGCCCAACATAAGCATCGCCAAGTAAAGTGAATTCCATTGCTCAAATTCAAAACAAAACTAATATTGCCGCAGTCGGTACGAACTATATCGACCAGCAAGCAGTGCCAATCCGGGTTGCACTCGTCGACTCGCATCCCATTACCCTGTTTGGCCTCAGTGCACTGCTATCGAAAGAAGCAGGCTATGAAGTAACCGGAGCATTTCAATCGGCGAACAATATCACGGAGCACATTAAACTTCAAAAACCAGACATCGTGCTGATCGATTTTCATCTACCCAATGTGGATAGTTTAAGAATCATTGAACAAATAATAGCCGCAGGCTCATCCAAGGTCGTCGTGATGGCTGCAAGTTTGAATGCGACTGAAACTTGCCAATTGGTTAAAATCGGCGTCAAAGGATTGTTACTAAAAGAAATGCCAGTTACGCTAATTATACAATGCTTACAAAGTGTTAATGCAGGAAAGGAATGGATGGAACGCAATAGTATCAAATCGGCATTCGAGAAAATCCTGCGGCGCGAAGCGCAATATCAGGCAATTTCTGCAAACCTCTCTCCCAGCGAAATCAAACTCGCCATCTTAATTGCAAGCGGTGATAATAGTAGATCGGCGGCCCAAAAACTCAATCTTTCCGAAGGTTCTGCCAGAGTCTATATGAATCGCATCTACACCAAGCTAAACATCGCCAACCGCATTCAACTGGCGCAAATCCTTAAGGAAAGGGAATTGATCTGACCAATCACAACGCCGCGAAGTGGCTTATCGCCAGTCTGCTCACCAGCAACGCAAATGGAAAACCGATGAACTTAACCAACGCTATAGAATATTATGATCCTATTTCAGCTTGTTCTGAGAATTGTTCGAATTTTTGTAACCCTGTTAATAAAACCTTCTTGAAAAAGTTAACAAATGTTAACAACAAAAGTTAACAATCAGTAACTATTTAACAGATCGAGACTCATGTATTATTTTTTTCATGAAATGTCAAGAATCCCCTGAAAGGAGTGAGATGTTAACGGAAAGCGAAAAGCGAACTGCCGAGCGATTCAATATAAACTGCCTAGTTACTTTCGCGGAAGAGCAGAGGTATTCTCGTAATATCAGTACCACCGGCATATTTTTTATATCGCCCAAAGAATTGAGTCTGAANNTTTTAAGCATTTAAACTTCACTAAAGGAAATCGACCATGAGTATTCGCACCGTTTTTATTGATACCAGTTTATCTGGATACGACACGCTTGCTACTCGATACGACGCAAGTCTGTTCAACGTCATCCTGATAGCCGATCCGCTCACAGGCTATCTGCAAATTCAAGACTACCTGACTGCAAACAGCATCAGCCCAGCCGATATCAACGTCGTATCCGCCAGTAGCAGTTTAAACGGCGTGTTTACACCGCGCGTGGTATTCATCGATCCCAGTGTAGCCGAATATCAAACCCTGATCGCCGACATGCCGGTCAATGCCACTATCGTAGTGCTCGATGCAAATAGCGATGGTGTGCAGCAAATCCAAAATTATCTGGCAAACAATACCAGCCTGGTGGGTGCAATAGACATCATCACCAACATCGATAGCCTGGATGTTGTTTCGCACGGCACATCGGGTGAAATTGCCCTGGGTTCAACTGTACTCAATAGCGATACTTTAGCCAGCTATGCCCAGCAACTGGCCGACATCGGCAGCTACTTAACCGACGACGGCGATATCTTACTGTACGGCTGTGATGTGGCCGCAACCAGCGAAGGCCAGCAATTTATTGAACAACTGGCGCAGGCAACCGGTGCAGATGTGGCCGCTTCGACCGATCTGACTGGCGGTAGTGCTGTGGGGGGCGATTGGGTGTTGGAAGCCAGTACGGGCACGATTGAAACAGCGGCGATCAGTGATTTGGGGTATGAGGAATTGTTAGCTGTTACATCAGCAAGTATCGATTCTATTACTTCCGATAATGGAGTAAGTTCTAGTGATTTTATTACCAATGATCAGACGCTTACCATAAATGGGACATATTCAAGTAATGTAGGTAGCGCTACTTTGTATGTTTGGATTGATGGAACGAAAGTTGGCACGCTATCTTTAAGTCAATCTCAGACTAATCAATCTTGGTCGTATACTGCGGCTTCATTGGGTTCAGGTTCGCACACAATTGTTGTAAATACAAACTCCGGAAATGTTGCTTTAGGTGTAAAGGATTCACAAGCAATCACTATTGACACTGCTTCGCCCACAACCAGCGCTATAAGTGCTAGTGGCAATGAAGAGACTACAATCACCGTAGCACTTTCCGCTTCAGACACAGAAAGCGGAATATCAACTTACCGCCTCTCGACATTGCCGTCCAATGGCACACTCTATACCGATGCGGCTGCAACCACGGTGGCAAACACAACTACTGATTACACCGGCAATACGTTTTATTTCAAACCTGCAGCAAATTACAATGGATCAACTTCCTTCAGCTACACCGCTAAGGATGTGGCTGGTAATACTTCAAGCCCATCCGCTGTAAATATCACTGTTAACCCAGTCAACGACCCGCCGGTCGTCGATCAAGGAATCAGCNNCGATGGCACCGCCAGCGCTACATTCAACCTGTCTGTGGCCAACACCAACGATGCCCCGGTCGTCGATCAAGGAATCAGCGATCAAAACGCAACCGAAGACAGTGTATTTAACTTCGCCTTTCCAGCCGATGCCTTTGAGGATGTGGATGCGGGCGATTCCCTGAGTTACAGCGCAACCCTGGGCGATGGCTCTCCATTGCCAGCCTGGCTGAACTTTGATGGCACAACCCGCACATTCAGTGGCACACCGCTCAACGGCGATGTTGGCACGATCAGCGTCAAGGTGACCGCCGATGATGGTAACGGCGATGGCACCGCCAGCGCTACATTTGACCTGAATGTGACACCGGCCAACAATGCACCGACCACACCAGATTTTATACTTTCAACCATTGAAAACACACCACTTCTTGTACCAATTATTCCTGATTATGCTTCTGATATAGAAAGCAACTCTATCGCTGTAACGAACGTAACACCTATAGTTTTCGATCCAGGCCAGTTTGTTACCAATCCCGTTACACTTAAAACAGTATCGTTAGATGGGCTTGTTGGGAAAGCAACAATTTCGTCAGACGGCAAGTTGCTTAGCATATCGTTGCCTACCGAGTTGGATTGGATGAAAACAAGCGAGAAAGTTTTAGCCAGCTTGAATTATACCGTAACGGAAAATGGCAATTTTCCGAATCTAAGTAGTACGGGATCGATAAGTTTAGAAATTCTTGGCTCTACCAGTGATAAAGGGAAGGTATTATCCCTATCGAATGGCTCCGATACTTCTTGGGGCACTAACTCTGAGGATGTTATTAGAGGGAATAATGGCGATGATAAATTGTATGGTTGGGTTGGTAGCTCTACTAACCCTGATTTAAACAATTCAGATAAAACTGATGCAATTTACGGGGGCAATGGTAACGATAAGCTCTGGGGCGGATATGGCATTGATTATTTATTTGGAGAAAATGGCAAGGATGAATTGCGTGGAGGCGCTGATAATGATTTGCTTTTCGGCGGCAATGATCTTGATGTCTTGTATGGTGATGCAGGGAACGATATTCTCTATGGCGGGCACGGCAACGATGTGCTTAAGGGTGGAGATGGTAACGATACTTATGTATTTGAAAAGGGTTTTGGTACAGATTTAATTACCGACGGCTTTTCTGTTGGTGATAGATTAGTGTTTTCCGATATTTTTGATGCAGGTATAACTGCTTCAGATTTCTTTACCGCAGGTTTTGTTGCACACAATGGTATCGGTGATGGTGATGTAGTCATCCAAATTGGTGATAATTCTGTAACTCTAGTAGGTGTCGATAGTATCATGATTGACGCTGTGTCATTTGTAGCACCGATTTAAAAAATATGCTGAACCGATTCGACATAATCAGAGATTGAATCGGTTCAGCATCGCCATCTAACTCCGATAACTCGCATTAATCTTCACATAATCATAAGAAAAATCACAAGTCCACACCGTGGTAGTAGCTGTGCCGCGATTGAGTACGACGCGGATGGTTATTTCCGCTTGATTCATTACACGTTGCCCGTCTTCTTCGCGGTAATTCGCGGCACGGCCACCTTTTTCCGCGACCAGCACGTCGTCGAGATATAGTTGGATGGCGTCAACATCCAGATCATCGACGCCGGCGTAGCCAATCGCCGCCAAAATCCGCCCAAGGTTTGGATCGGAAGCGAAGAATGCGGTTTTGACCAGCGGTGAATGTGCGATCGCGTAAGCGACTTTAGCGCATTCGTCTTTGCTTTTGCCGTCTTCGACTTGCACAGTGATGAATTTGGTCGCGCCTTCGCCGTCGCGCACGATCATTTTCGCGAGTTCGGCGGCGACTTCGGTGATTGCATCCTGCAGTAAGCAATATTCTTCGGTGTGCGGATTATAAATTTCTTGATTGCCTGCCTTGCCGGTTGCGATGACGATGAAAGCATCGTTGGTCGAGGTGTCGCCATCCACGGTAATGCGGTTGAATGAGCGATCTGCCGTATGCTGTACCAGCTTTTGTAGCAGCGACTGACTGATCGCAGCATCGGTTGCAACGTATCCTAGCATCGTTGCCATGTTCGGGCGGATCATGCCGGAACCTTTGGCAATGCCGGTGACTGTTACCGTTTTGCCTTTGATTTGCACTTGTTTCGACGCCGCTTTCGGCACGATGTCGGTGGTCATGATTGCATGCGCGGCATCGAACCAATTATTCGTTTTGCCATTTGCCAGCGCGGCGGGTAATCCTTGGATGATGCGATCGACCGGTAACGGTTCCATGATCACGCCGGTGGAAAACGGCAACACCTGCTGCGGCGCAATACCAAGCAATTTTGCCAACGCTGCGCAAGTCATTTGCGCATTGGCAATTCCTGATTCTCCGGTTCCGGCATTGGCATTGCCGGTATTGACTACCAGTGCGCGCACCGATTGCGCCAAATGCTGCTTTGCCACGATTACCGGCGCCGCGCAAAACCGGTTTTGCGTAAACACACCGGCCACTTTCGCGCCTTCATTCAGTACCATTACCAGCAAATCCTTACGATTCGCCTTTTTGATCCCGGCCTCGGCAATACCAAGGGTTACGCCCGCAACGGGCAACAAATGTTCAGGGGAAAGGGGAGGAATATTGACGGGCATCGCTTAATCTCCACGGTTATTTATTGAAATGCCGCTATGCTACCCTAACTCCGTTCTTGTTTTCCAGGAATTCGTCCAGTGCGCCTTTAATATCGCTTATTTAAGTGCCGCATCGATCGTCCCATGCCAAATTCTGCATTTTTCAGCGAACGGCAATCGCGCATTGGCGGGACTGGTCGACGGGAGGCGAAGCAGTGTCAGTGGCTGCCAATCGGTTGCGGGCGGCACGTGGCGTTTAAAACAGCTTTCCGCGGTACCGCCGTTGAACAGTACGTGGGTAATTTGCCGGTGTGTCGAGAAAAAAGTTTGAAAGTCGTTGACCGTCAGAGATGCGGATTCAATGCTCGAATCCAGGCTGCCGGATCGCTGGCAAGATTTGAGCACGTCCCATAGTGCAATTGGTGAAGCTTGCAGTGCGCTGATTTTGTGTTGATACGGAGCATCGGGTTGAATGTGCAGCAACTGGCTCATGATGGGCCAAAAGGCGTTGCGCGGATGTGCATAATATTGGTTCGCGGTCAGCGACGCTTCACCCGGCATACTGCCGAGGATCANNCACATAATAATGGCGGATTGCTTGTCCTTGTTGATCCATTTCGTAAACCAAAGGGCGTCCGGTGGCGAGTTTCTGCTTCATTACTTGCAACGGCGAAAGATGATCCAATAACATCATCAGCACACGCAGGGTATTACGGTGGGATACGATCAACACGCGTTTGCCTTGCTGGATTTCGGGCAGAATCGTTTGC
>DJMI01000070.1 GCA_002435335.1 Nitrosomonas sp. UBA6494 | reverse complement strand
GTGGCTGGATTGGGAGCTTACGGTAAAAGAATCATTTCAATGCATAATTTTCTCAAGTGCCTGATCCAAATCCTCCAGAGCCGAACCCATGATAAGACCTGCGCAGCTATGGTATAACCACAATTCACAAGATATGGGTAGATGTAAACTTCGTCGCCCACGGATCTGAAACTCGCGCCATGCCAGAATCGGCTGATCATCTGTATTGCTATCAACACATAACCACATGGTCCTGTCTAGAATGACTTCTAATCCACGATGCTTCAGTAGAGTAACTCGCAATGGATGGCCTAATCGCAGCAAAGCAAGTCGCCCACGGTTATAACAAGCTGCTTCGACCGTTTTTGGGAAGATGCGCCAGGGTAAAGCCAGTGTTTCCATCGCTATCAAAAATACGACTTAAATTTTATTTTTTATTTTTTTGTATTGGATTCACTATCTAGCGCATTTTCGAGAAAAACACGGCTCGCTAGAATATCTTCCGCTTCCAATGTGATGAGATCAGTTTTGGATAATGATTTCTTTGTTCCAGAAAATAATCGATTTGCTTGGCGTAGTCGAGCACGGTCAAGCGCGTTACGAACCGAGCGCGCATTGGCAAAATGCTCTGACTTCATACGCAGGCGTATATATTTCCCGAAAGCCTCTTCCCCAGCGGTACTGAAACAGTAATTCTGTCCTGCTAACATCAATTTGGCGATCGCAACTAATTCATCTGGACCATAATCCGGAAAGTCGATATGGTGAGCTATACGCGAGCGCATGCCGGGATTACTATGGAAAAATTTATCCATACGGTCTTTGTAGCCCGCCAAAATAACAACTAAGTCTTCACGGTTATTTTCCATCGTTTGCAACAGAATTTCTATTGACTCTGCACCATAATCACGTTCGTTCTCAGGTTTATAAAGGTAATAAGCCTCATCTATGAAAAGAACACCTCCCATCGCTTTTTTTATCACTTCTTTTGTTTTAGGCGCAGTATGTCCAATATATTGACCTACTAGGTCATCTCGGGTTACCGAAACCAAATGCCCCTCACGCACATAGCCCAGGCGGTGTAATATTTCTGCCATACGCATGGCTACCGTCGTTTTCCCCGTGCCAGGATTACCAGTAAAGCACATGTGTAAACTGGGTGCGCCCGCAGATAATCCCATTTGTTTGCGAACACGATCGACCAGCAACAATGCTGCAGTCTCACGGATACGAGTCTTCACAGGGATTAAACCAATCAGCTCACGATCTAGTTTATCCAGCACTTCCTGAATATTAGATTCCCGGAACTCTGCATCCAAATCTATCAATGTATCTTGAGTCGATGTTAGATTCTTAGTTTGCTTAGACATGTTTGATCATCTCTATAGGATAGATACTGGCAACATATATCTATTGTATTAATTTGAATAAAAAGAAACTTTTTAAGCAACTGCATTTGCCTTGTTAACAATCTCTCTCTTCATAAAGAAGAGAGAGATTGCTTGCTGCTAGTAGCGCTCAGCTTCCGGTTTGTCGGTTGCATAGGAGTGAATGGTATAACTGATGCTCCGTCCTGCACCTTCTTGACGCACCAAACCAAAACCTGGTTCTTTCTTTGGTCGATTGACAATATAAGACATGGTCGGACTTTCCACGCCGCGTGTTGAGTTAAATGCAGTCACACGGATATAGTGATTTGGAAAAGTTTTACGGCAGCTATTAATTTCCATCAAAATTCCTGCAGGGTCCTTCAGATCAAACATTGGATTGCCAAACATTTCCCAATAGGTATTCCGTGGATGCGGGTCATCCGTGTATTCAATTCCGATTGCCCAGCCATTTTTCAACGCATACTTGATCTGTGCTGAAATTTGCTTGTCGGTCAACGGGGGCAGGAAAGAAAATTGCCCTTGTGTCAGCATATTACCCGAATTGGTCATCATAATTGCTTCTCCTAAAATGGTTAAACGTTTGCAGTCGTGGATGGCACAAAGTCAGCGGTATCCGTTGAATCGTAGTTAAAGGTAATATCTTTCCACGTATCCAACGCTTGTTTGAGCGGTGTGCACCACTTGGCAGCATCTGCAAGAATTTGCGGACCTTCTTTAACGTAATCCCGGCCTTCATTACGCGCCATTACCATAGCTTCGAGTGCGACACGGTTTGCTGTTGCGCCTGCCTGGATTCCTTGAGGATGGCCAATCGTACCCCCACCGAACTGCAATATCACATCTTCGCCGAGATAATCGAGCAACTGATGCATCTGGCCTGCATGGATACCACCTGAAGCGACAGGCATCACTTTATTAAGTGACGCCCAGTCTTGATCAAAAAATAGTCCGTGTTCTAGATTCTTCTCAGTATGTGTGTCGCGTAAGGTGTCGTAAAAGCCCTTGATCATAAGCGGATCGCCTTCAAGCTTACCAACCACCGTACCTGCATGAATGTGATCTACTCCGGCCATCCGCATCCACTTACAAATCACACGGAAATTCATGCCGTGATTTTTTTGGCGTGAATAGGTCGAATTACCCGCACGATGCAAATGCAATATCATGTCGTTCCTTCGCGCCCATTTTGCCATCGACTGAATCGCGGTGTAGCCGATCACCAGATCGATCATGACAATAACTGAACCAAGAGATTTTGCAAATTCCGCTCTTTCATACATATCTTCCATCGTGCCGGCCGTAACATTCAGATAATGCCCTTTGACTTCACCCGTGGCAGCAGATGCTTTATTCACTGCTTCCATGCAATATAGGAAACGATCACGCCAGTGCATAAAAGGTTGTGAGTTAATATTTTCATCGTCTTTCATGAAATCCAGACCACCTTTAAGGCCTTCGTATACAACGCGTCCGTAGTTACGTCCAGAAAGACCTAGTTTTGGTTTGGTCGTGGCGCCTAGCAGTGGACGACCAAATTTGTCTAAACGTTCACGTTCTACCACGATACCGGTTGCAGGACCTTGGAAAGTTTTGAGATAAGCAACGGGAATGCGCATGTCTTCCAGACGCAGGGCTTTGACCGCTTTGAATCCAAATACATTGCCGATAATAGAAGCGGTTAAGTTTGCAATCGAGCCTTCTTCGAATAGATCAATATCATAGGCAATATATGCAAAGTATTGTGCTTCGTTTTTAGTGCCCGGGCCTGTATTGGGTACAAGCTCAGACTTGTATGCCTTGGCACGATAGAGTTCGCAAGCAGTTAGTCGATCAGTCCATACCACGGTCCATGTCGCCGTAGAAGATTCACCTGCGACTGCTGCCGCTGCTTCTTCATGATCTACCCCCGGTTGAGGTGTGATGCGAAATAGCGCGATGACATCCGTGTCTTTGGGTACATAGCTAGGTTCCCAGTAGCCCATTTTTTTGTACGGAATGACGCCGGATTTGTAACGATCTTTACCTTCTTTTATGGTTTCTGAAGCCATAATTTCCTCCAAGTTGTTGAAAAATCCACGCTCTAAACTTTAGTTATGAAGTAGACATCAGCGGGCAAAAATATAGTAGAGTTTTTCAATCATAAATAATAATTAATTGTTTCGATAGTTGTGATAGATTTATATCTATGATAGATTTTTTATAGATAGATACTAAACTACCACCTACTGAGAGTAGGTGGGTTAGCGCACCAAGCTAAACGCGCATGAATCAAAACATTTAAAATCAAAGTCATCGTCTAAAGACGGTGGTTTTTACCAAATATATGGAAATAAAAGGAGAAATTCATGCGTCACAGCACGTTGCGGCAACTTGAAGTTTTTGAAGCGATTGCTCGCTTAAAAAGTTTTACTCGTGCAGCCGAAGAGTTATTCTTGACACAGCCAACGGTATCGATGCAAATGAAGAAACTGACGGATGAGATTGGCTTGCCTTTATTTGAACATATCGGTAAAAAAATCTATCTGACCGATGCGGGAAAAGAGCTATATCAAACCTGTCTGGGTATTTTTGAACATTTTTCCCATTTTGAAATGATTGCATCGGATATGAAGGGTTTGAAATCAGGAAAACTGCGACTGGCGGTGGTTACTACTGCGAAATATTTTACGCCACGTTTATTGGGCATGTTTTGCCAGGAATACCCCGGCATAGACGTTGCACTGATAGTGACGAATCGCGAGCGTGTTCTGGAGAGATTGAGCAATAATCAAGACGATCTTTATATCTTAGGCCAGGTACCGAACGCCATTGATGCTGTAGCGGAAAAATTTTTGGACAATCCTCTGGTTGTTCTGGCATCGGCCGATCATTCACTGTCTCGCAAAAAAAAGATCAGCATTGAGCGCATCTGTGGCGAATCCTTTATCATGCGTGAACCGGGCTCTGGAACGAGGATGGCAACAGAACGTTTTTTTTTGGAACATGGTCATAAATTAAAAGTTCGCATGGAATTGGGCAGCAATGAGGCGATTAAGCAAGCTATTGTTGGCAAATTAGGTATCGCCGTCTTGTCGCGGCATACTCTGGCGCTTGATGCGCCGATGGGGCAGCTTGCGATACTTGATGTTGAAGGATTTCCAATTGAACGTCACTGGTATTTTGCTTATCCGTCCGGCAAGCAATTGTCGGTTGTGGCACAGAAGTTCTTGGAGTATTTGCGGCAAGCATCTGATTATCTCGAAGATTTATCATGCCGCCATGCGATTTCCGGGCATTGCCCGCTGTTAAAAAATGAAACGACTTAGAGTTCCGGTGCTTAGGGGTCTGTCGGACTTAAACAGTTGTTGCGAGCCAAGTGGGAGAGCGAGTAAGGATTTGCTCAATTTTGAGGTGCATAGCGAGACTATGCAACAAAAATTGAGTAAGTATGAACCGTTACCTCATTGGTGTAGTAGATTAGCCTTAAGTCCGGCAGAATCCTAATATCAGCAGAACCAAAAAAATACTGATTGGGTTAAGCCTCTTATCTTTCTGCAATCAGGTACTTGTTATTAGCGATCTATTTGAAGTAGATCTTCAATTCTGCACATTTATTGATACTAATTTATGGAAGCCCTGATTAATTGGCTGCACAAGCGAATCACTTCGTTGCACGGCACTCGTATACTTAGCCTATCTTGTTGATATATCTTGATTCCTACGTTCCGCACGCCTCGCTCTTTATCTCGTTTGCCGAATTATTCAGCGCTTCCTTATGTACATATTCTTAAACAATGTTAATCTCGAATAAGTTGATTTCTAAGGACTTAGTTCCAAAAAAACCATATGCGGAGGATTTATATCTTCTCGCCAAAAATTTGGTATATAAAACAGCATTGTTACACGAAGTCTATATTTCTTCTTGACCATGCTTTACTTTTCATAGAATGCTTCAAATAAATTAACCATGCTGGAATTACGCCATATCACCAAAGGTTACGCCGAAGGACGCAAGGTGTTGACCGATCTGAGTTACACCTTGCCCGCGGGAGAATACGTCGCCGTCATGGGCGAATCGGGGGTGGGCAAGTCGACGTTGTTGAATTTGATTGCCGGATTGGATACGCCGGATTCGGGCGAAATCGTGATCGACGGCGCGACGATTTCGTCACTCGACGACGATGCCGCGACGCGCTTGCGGCGCGAGCGCTTCGGGTTTATTTTCCAGGCGTTTCATGTGCTGCCGCATTTAACGTTGGCGCAAAATATCGCATTGCCGTTGTTGTTGAACGGCAGCGAAGCCGATGCGCGTGTCACGCGGATGCTGGAACAAGTCGGATTGCAAGGACGCGGCGATCACTTTCCGCGCCAATTGTCCGGCGGCGAGTTGCAGCGGGTGGCGATC
>DJMI01000087.1 GCA_002435335.1 Nitrosomonas sp. UBA6494 | reverse complement strand
AGTTCTATTTGTTGACAACATTGGGAAGACTGGGATAGACACCGATTGCATTTTTTCCTGTGATCATACCTTGAAAAATTTGCAGGGGCTTCGCCCTTGATTCCGCAAAGGGCAAAGTCACAAATCCCTAGCGATACGAAAACCGATAATATCGATCGCGATACCGGTACTGACCCAGTAACGAGTAACCGACCGCAGGTTAAACGACATGTCATCCCACCACCCGCCCCGAACCACCCGGCGATTACATGCACCACCATCCTTTTCCAACCAAGCGGAACCGTCGGCTGGTGCATTGGTGTAATTGTCATGCGCACAGTCCTGTGCCCACTCCCACACATTGCCCGCCGTATCGTATAAACCGAAGGCATTCGATTTGAACGAACCCACCGGTGCGGTTTGTTTACCATCCCATTGACTGCCGCAACCATTGCAGTTGGCATTGTTCCTGCCGATGTCATCGCCCCACCAATATTGGGTTTGCGTTCCTGCCTTGGCAGCGTATTCCCATTCCGCCTCTGTTGGCAAGCGGTATCGTTTTCCGGTTTTGTCCGACAGCCATTTGACATAGTCCTGTGCATCATACCAAGAAACATTAATTACCGGCTGCTTACCCCGTCCCCAACCTCTGTCGCTTGGCAATTTGCGGCTGGTATCCTCGGCAAACGCATCGTATTCGTCAAACGTCACTTCGTATTTGCCGATTTCAAAGGCGTAATTGATCATTACTTCGTGTTGCGGATGTTCGCTATCCAAACTAAATTCATCGGTTGCTGATGCCCCCATCAGGAATTTACCAGGAGGGATACGCGCCATTTCCGGTTCAAACGGCAGCCGGGTTTCGTGGGGATGTGCGGGTACGGTGGTTGCCGTAACGGGTTGCTGTGAACTGGATTGCGAAATAACGCTCGCAGTGTTTTTCGCTTGCTGATCGAACAGCGGCACCCGCCATCCTTCCAAAGCGAATCGCACAATATCCGCGTGCACGGCACGGCTGAAACTGCTGGCGGAGGTGATCATGCCCACGATGCTGCCATTTTTCAACACCGGGCTGCCGGAACTGCCTTCGTCGACATGACCGGATAGTGTTAGACCAGTCCCATTGCGCGAAGACAGTATCAATCGGACTGCCGCCCACGGACCGCCACCGCGCGGAAAACCGATTGCGGTGAGTTCTTCGTTGTCTTTGATTTCCCGTATTGATGCCAACGGCAGTACGTTCACCGCAGGCGGCGTTTGCTTGCCAGCACTGACTTCCAGTAATGCAATATCGTTTTTGCGGTCGTTTTCCACGATTCTGGCTTTGAGTGGCACGTTGGGAAGGGTATAAAACTCGACTTGCGGGGACTGATCGCCTTCGATGACATGCGATGCGGTAACGATCAAACTGCGGTCCGGGGTATGATGCACCACGAAACCGGTTCCGGTTTTGGATTTTCCTTCCGCCTTCGCCGTGATTTTTACCACACCGCTGCGCAAGGTATCGATGTCTTGCGCGATGGCCGGCACAATCAAACTGACAGCCACGCAAAAAAAGAAAATCAGGGTTGCAAGCAATGTCAGCATTCGGAGCGGCGATTGCTCCCAGCGCCGAGCAATAATTGGTTTTTCGATTGAATCAGTGTCCATTAGCGCTTACTGCTTGCACCGTAATATTGAAAAATCATGACGAGGATGACGCAAAGCGAACCCAGGGCAGCAAAAATGCTGATTATCCTGTTATCGCGCCATGTTCTATCAAATAGGCTGAGGCGATAGTCTTGAGTGAATGCGCCGGATCGAATCAGAATCTCCCCTGCTTCTCCTTCGATACGCACGTGAAATCCGGCTTGCTGCGGATCATAGCGCAGTTGCCGGATCGATGCCGCGGTTAATCGGCCCAGATTGATCAATTGATGCGCTTCCACGGTAACGGGTTCGATATTGGGAAAATCCATGTACGTGATTTTTCCGGGGCCGGCAAGCGAAGTTTCGATGTCGCCATGATTTTGCTTGGTGAATTGAATGCGATGCAACGGCACACCGCCTTTAATCAAAAAATCGACCGGATTATCGGTGGATGGCGACAATGTTGCAATAAATGCTTCGGATTCTGTGTTTACTTTTAAATAGGGACTGTCTTGCCGCAACGTGACCTGCATGGCGATCGCGGCTGGGTGGATGCGAGCGGCTTCCAATGCAGGATTGGTTACATGCACGGCGGTGAGCTTAAACACTCCGGCAGGAAAAATATCCGGCGCAAACTCGGTCGCGGTCAGTTGAAGGGTAAAAGCCTTCGCTGTTCCTTGATGGGCTTCAAAAATGACAGTGGCATCCGGTTTGATCGAAATCGATTCCAATCGTCCGGTCGATCCGGTTTGTTGTTTCGCCGCTTCGATACGGATTGCCGAACGGCGATTGGGTTCGCCTTGCAATACCACTTCGCCACCTTGCCGCATGGCTCTGACAAGCGCTGCACGCTCTTGCGGTCGTAATTCCGGTAAATCCGTCAATTCAAGTGCTTCCGGCGCAAAACTGACTTGCGAGAAATTCTCTATGGTGAGCTTGTGAAAACTAGTGGCGCGATCGAGAATACGAATCGGCTCCTGGTTTGCCGGAGCAAACTCGACGCGATCGACAAACAGATCGGCTTGAATACGAGTAGGAATATGCCATCGGGTTGCCGCGAAGGCGATGGCAAGAAAAGCAATGGCAACAGCAGCAATCCAAACTAAAATAACCCACGGTTTGTGCTTTCCCTTGTTTCTTGCAGGCATAGCGCTGAATGGATTTACTTGATTACCGGCTGATGGTAAAAATGCACCACGTGACCAACCGGATCGTTGTTGCTGAGGTATCCGCTTAGCACCAATTTGTAGGCACCAGCAACTGCAGGCGAACGGGACAGATTCCAGCGAATTTCAAACGGACGTCCGCCACTCTGCCAACCGAGATCTTGCTCTACAATCGGTTTTCCGCCGGTCGCTTTATAAATGGTTCCTTTGATTTTGGCTTCATCGCGCAAGCGGAACACGAACACATAACCATCGATTTTGGACGGTTGCTGGTTTTGGTACATCAGTACCGGCGCAACACGTTCATCGGCGCGTGGCCCCGCGTTACCGAGTCGCGCCACAACCCCAAGGTTGTACAGCGACAAGCCTTTCAATTGTTGAATAACATCGGCCGTCGGCCATGCAAATACATTGGCGAATCCTTTCTGCCACGGTGCCGGTGGCTCGACCCGATCGAGCCAATAAAAATGTTTGTAATCGATTTCCCTGGCCAGCAGATGCACCGGTTGCGTTTGGTCGAGGAAAAAGCGCACTTGATAGAATTCTCCTATGACACTGGTATCTTCATGATAATCCACGTGCGCTGACAGCAATTCGATATCGAAACCGGACACCGGTCTATCTTTAAGGCCTTCGTAGCGATTGACGCGCTTTTGGTATTCGAGATTGCTTTGACCAAGCACGTTGCCGCCGGTCAAGCCAAACACCAAAAACACGCCGATAAATAGAAAAATGAATCGATTGGCGGTGCTGCTGAATCGTGTGTTTAGTAATAATCCTTGGCTCATAAGTTTGTTAGTTGTTAGGAATGTTGATTCTGTTACGCTGCGCCCCAATGTTTGCGAGTACAGCGGCCAATCGTTAGCTTATCTTCGTTAGCTTTACGAGCGAGGATGAATGTTGTCGCCTATTCTTCATGTTCATCGATAATGACTTGCAGGAAATATTTAGCTTCACACTGGCCACTAGCACTCTTTGAGATTGATATCAAAATTTCTTCATAAATTGTACTGCTTACACCATACAATAATATGTTATTGGCATGTATGGCAACAAGATTTGCTGCATTTGCAGTAGGTACATTAAGCCCCCCTTCAGTACAATGCAAAATCTGTCACAACAACTTGAATA
>DJMI01000146.1:13477-24916 GCA_002435335.1 Nitrosomonas sp. UBA6494 | reverse complement strand
GCTGAATGTCTAAACTTGAGTTATGAGTTACTTGTATCAACAACATTCTTTGCCGTCGCATCATACAAACTTCCGGAAGCGTATTTATGAATGATACTGGCAATCAAGGTCTGATACGGCATACCCTGTTCCATCGCCCGTCTTTGAATTGCCGTCAGATCTCTGCCGGAAATTCTGATGTTGATCCGTTTGTCTTTTTTGAACGTTTGCGCTGCAGCTTCCTCAATCATTTTTTTGCGCGACGGCGTCAATCCGGATTGAAATTCATCCGCTTCGAAAGCTTCAAGCAGCGCTTCTTCTTCTCTATCCAGTTTTGTTTTTTTCATCGTTTGTCACCAAGGTATTGTTTTGTCGCCTTTCGGCTGGGTATGATCGTTTTAAGGAATATTTCTTCCTCGCTTTCCACATAAGGAACCAAGTAAACATATTCGCCGATCGATACTACAAAAATCCGTTGCTGAGGATACTTATCTTTATTAGGATGGAACATATCGTCCAGCAATCCACCCGATTGAAGTGAAAAAATAACGCTCTCAAATGAAATATTTCTTTCTTCGATAAGCTTACGATTTTTGTCAGCATCCCAGTTGATCGGCTTCATATGCAAAACTATAGCATAATCGTGTGCCTATTGTCCTCAAACTGCCGAAATCAATGGATTAGATTCGATTGTTGGAAAGGAATACGACGCGCGCAATTTTGCCGACGCAATTGACGTCCCAGAGCTGCCGCGGCATGATGCTTACCCTGTAAGCACAGTTGGTTGCTTCTTGTGTCAACCTAAAACAATGGAGTTTCTATTGCAAACGTGGATTGAACTTCATCGCGATGAATTGCCGGCGGATTGGGAGTTGGCGGTGAACGGTGAAATGCCCTACAAAATCGATCCATTATGAGGTGATGGTGCTATGTACTGGGATGTAAAAACAGTCAAACCTTTGCCCGATTATCGCATTTACGTGGAAATTACCCGATGGTCGCTAGGGAGGCGATATGAAACCAGGCCAACGGACATGAATTGAGCAGGTAGCCGAGATAAGTCTGTGCTTCCGGGATGCGGTAAACTACAACCCTCGCGCATGAATTAACCATATCGTGATGCCTAGCAGTGCAACACATGCGGTGAGCGACCAGTGACTTGTCTTTTTATAGTGTCGAGCTAGCGATGATTGCGGGTAAACCGAGATGATGAATGGGCGTTTGGGATCGTTCGGTTGGGTAATGATGTTTTCATCCGGTTCGAGTGCGAGTTGTGCATGAATTTTTTGCGCTTCGGTGTGCGCTTGCTGTCGTGCGCTTTCCCATTCGATCTGGTCGATAGCGCCGTCACGATTGGTGTCGAAGCGATGCTTTAGTGCAGTCTGGTCTTTTTTCCAATCGTCAATCAGGTTGATCATGACGTCGCGGACGGATTGCTCTGCTATTGCAGAGCAGGTTCTGAATTGACCTAGAATATAAAGCGATTGTCCAGGCAAAATCAGTTGTTCGCTGTATCGATAGTTATGCTTCATCGCAAGCGCGATCGATTGGCTTTCCAGTATTTGCGTTCGAGTCGGCCATTCGGTGTTGCCGTACCATACCAGTTTCTCGTTTCCGCGGACTTCCGCGTCGCTTGGATCGACGTAGCAATAGCTGTCGCCGTCGATAAGCTTGAAGCGATGATCGCTGACGTTTTGGTACACCGTGTTCCATCGCGTTTGCGAGCGACCATTTTCGGTGAAGGTTTCCTGTTGATCGATTTGGCTGTGGTACCACAGGCAAGGGTGATTGGAAAGCGGTGCATAAATAGGTTGATCGCCGTATCCCTGCGTTTTTCCGATCAATTCGACATACCCTTGCGGCGCGGAGCGCAATCGCGCGGTCGGTGTATTTTCGATCAGACGTACGCGTTTCCAGTTACGCGCAAAAAAATAAAAACTGGCTATCGCAGCCAAAAGCAATAGCCCAAGTATCAGCCGGTATTCTTCCGTGGATAACTCGGCGGCGACGGTTGCCATGCAATGCGTTGCTTCAGTTAAATAACTTGCTCAGATTGACATCTTGCTTTTCAGCATCGGTGAATTCAAGCAAATCTCGCGGTTTGAACTTAAACCACGCGGCGATGATGGCATCCGGAAATTGCTCGATGCGTACGTTATTCATTTTGACCGCTTCGTTGTAGTATTCGCGGCGGTCGGCGATGCTATTTTCCAGTCCGCTAATGCGTGTTTGCAGGTGCTGAAATTTCTCGCTGGCTTTAAGTTCGGGATAGTCTTCCACAACCGCGAACAAATTACCCAAACCGCTGCGCAGCATATTTTCAGCCGCACCCAGAGCGCCGATATCGCCGCTTTCACGTGCCGTAGCGACACGCGAGCGCGCTGCGATCACTTGTTTCAAGGTTTCTTGCTCGTATCCCATATATTGCTTGCAGGTCTCGACCAATTTAGGAAGCTCGTCATGGCGTTGCTTCAACAGAATATCGATGTTCGACCATGCTTGCGATACCGAGTGCTTGAGATCCACCAGACTGTTATAAAGCATTACACCATAGATAAATGCGATGACAGCCGCCGCCAGGGCGGTATAAATGATAATATCCAATGTTGTATCTCCGTTTGGTTTAATGCAATTAATTTAGCCGTAAAATACGGCGCGCGATTATTTGAAAAAAGGTGATTTAAGGCTTCATTTCCAGTGCTGTAACAGTGCGACGATCTTGACACTGTTGACGGGCANNGATGCTCCGTATACCGAGCGCTTGATCAAGGCGAGAAAAAGTTTGGTTGCCGAAACGCAAAAATTAGGGGGCAACAACGTTCATGTCATTCATTCGAATAACACCGGAAAGTATGAATTTCCCGGCATGGATAAGGAAATTATTTTCATCGGCAATGTGTATCGCTGCGAATAGCGGTACAAAGGATTATTGGTCAATTAGATTGCTACAACAGATACACGCGGCATGACGCACTATCAACTTTTTGCTACCACGCCGAAGGCGATGGAGGATATTCTCGCTAAAGAGATTCTGGCGCTCGGCGGGGACAAAGTGCAACAGAAATTGGCCGGTGTGGCGTTTCAGGGTGATTTGGCGCTGGCGTATAAAGCTTGCTTGTGGCTTCGCACCGCTAGTCGTGTTTTGTTATTGCTTGGCAGTTTCGAAGTTAAATCGCAGCAAGATTTGTACGACGGTGTTCAGCGTATCGACTGGTCGCAGCATTTAAATCCTGATGACAGTTTAGCGGTATCGTTCAGCAGCAAAAACAATTCGGCGATCAATAACACGCATTTTGGCGCACTCAAAGTGAAAGATGCCATTGTCGATCAGATGCGTGCCAAATCTGGCACTCGCCCCAATGTCGACACCGAATATCCCAGTATCCGCATCAACGTGTATTTGCATAACGATACCGCGCAACTGAGTCTGGATTTGTCCGGAGAAAGTCTGCACCGGCGCAGTTATCGCGATGTCAATATCGCGGCACCGATCAAGGAAAATCTTGCGGCTGCAATTTTGTTGCGCGCCGGTTGGCCGGAAATCGCAAAACGAGGAGGTTCGCTGCTCGATCCGATGTGCGGTTCCGGCACGCTGTTGATCGAGGGGGCTTTGATTGCGGGCGATATCGCACCGGGTTTGCGGCGCGACTATTTCGGTTTCCTGGGCTGGAAGCAGCATGACGATACACTGTGGCAAAGCTTGTTGGTCGAGGCGCGCAACCGTCGCGAAATTGGCATGAACCAATTGCCGGTGATCGCCGGTTTCGATCAGGATCGCCATACTGTCACTGCCGCATTACATCATATCGAGAACGCGGGATTGGCAGGCAAAATTCATGTCGAGAAACGCGATATCGTGGATGCCTCCGCCGCTGTAAGCTGGGCGCAAGGGTTGATCGTCTGCAATCCGCCGTATGGCGAACGACTGGGCGACGAAGAGCAAACCGCCGCGCTTTACCGCCAGTTCGGCGAAGTAATGAAGCAGCGTTTCATCGGCTGGCAAGCGGCGATTATTATCGGTGATCCGGAACTGGGATTTCGTCTCGGCATCCGCTCGCAAAAACCCGTTACCTTGTTCAACGGCGCATTGGAATGCAAGTTATTGCGGCTCACGATCGAAGACAAAGCTTTCTTCGAACCGAAAGCCAAATCGCAACAGGAACGTGTCGAGAACATCAGCCGTCGTGCGCAAGCCGAACAATCCGACAGTCAAGCCGAAATGTTCGGCAATCGCTTGCAGAAGAATTTGAAGAAGCTGAGCAAGTGGATCAAGCAAAATGAAATACATTGTTATCGACTCTACGATGCCGATTTGCCGGAATATGCGGTGGCCGTCGATGTTTATCACGGCGATAATACTTGGGTCAATGTACAGGAGTATGAGGCACCCAAGTCGATCGATCCCGCCAAGGCCAATCAACGGCTCGCCGGTGCTTTGAGGGAAATCGCCAGGGTGCTGCAAATTCCCGCAGAACAAGTGTTTCTCAAAATCCGCCGCAAGCAGAAAAATACCGATCAATACGAAAAACTGGCCGATTCGCGCCATTTTCATACCGTTGAAGAAGACGGCTGTAAATTCTGGGTGAATTTCGAGGACTATCTCGACACCGGTTTATTTCTCGATCATCGCCCGGTTCGGTTGTTGATTCAGCAGCATGCCAGCGGTAAGCGTTTTCTGAATTTATTCGCGTACACCGGAAGCGCTACGGTGCATGCGGTCATCGGTGGTGCGATATCCAGCGTTACGGTGGATATGTCCAATACTTACTTGGATTGGGCGAAGCGTAATTTCGAACTCAACGGTATTGGCGGCGATCACAAACTAGTGCGTGCCGATTGCGTGCAATGGCTGGCAGAGCAAGCCCGTTCAAAACAAAAACCGCAATTCGATCTTATCTTTCTCGATCCGCCGACATTTTCCAATTCCAAGAAAATGGACGAGCTGTTTGATGTTCAGCGAGATCATGTGCAATTGATTCGCAATGCTGCAGCGCTGCTTGCATCCGGTGGGATACTTTATTTCTCGACCAACTTCCGCCGTTTCAAGATGGACGAAGAAGCGTTGACGGACTTAGTCGTTGCGGATATTAGCGCCAAGACGATTCCGGAGGATTTTAAGCGTGATAGCAAAATTCATTTTTGCTGGAGAATTGTTCGCAGTTAACCCTGCGCAAGGGTTTTTGTTCAAAAATATGAACGGATAGGAGTATTGGCATGCAACAATGGTTTTTTCTTTCCGTCGCGATTGTCAGCGAAGTGATCGCGACATCCTGCTTGAAAGTCTCGGAAGGATTTACCCGATTATGGCCGTCGCTGTTAGTAGTAACAGGTTATTTGCTGGCATTTTATTTTTTATCATTGACGCTGAAAACCATTCCGGTAGGGGTGGCTTATGCGATATGGTCGGGTGTCGGGGTGGTGTTGATTGCGTTGAGCGGCTGGTTTTTCTTCGGTCAAGTCTTGGATAAACCGGCGATCATCGGTCTTGCGCTGATTGTGCTGGGCGTGACGGTTATCAATGTTTTTTCCCGAACGGTTTCGTATTGATGTGAGACTTGTATTGAATACAGAACCTCGCTATCTTGCTGCGTCAAATCATTCAGTAACAATCGATCAACCAATATGAGCAAAGCGTTTACCAAAGAGAATGAAGACGAAGAGGATCTCGACAATTCACCGAAACTGCCACAAGGGTTAAAAAATTACATCACACCTGCCGGGCACCGACGATTAAAAGAAGAGTTTGATCATTTGTGGAAAATCGAACGGCCAGAATTGGTTAAAACGATTACATGGGCGGCTTCCAACGGAGATCGTTCGGAAAATGGCGATTATATATACGGTAAAAGGCGTTTGCGCGAGATCGATCGGCGTTTGCGTTTTTTGTCTAAACGTTTGGATAATGCTGAAGTCATCGATCCGGCGCAGCGCGGCGATTGCGATCAAGTGTTTTTCGGCGCAACGGTGACGATCTGTAATAGGCGGGGTGAAGAGCATACCTATAGTATCGTCGGTTTGGACGAGGTCGATCCGGGTCGTGGACGTATCAGTTGGGTTTCGCCATTGGCGAAAGCTTTGTTGAAAGCGCGCGAAGGCGATACCGTGACATTGCATACCCCGGCAGGCGTGGAAGAAATCGAAGTCTTAGAAATTCGTTACGAAGCGCTATAACGCATTTTTGCTACAAAATTGAAGGTTAGGAGTGTGTGCTATGAAAGGAATTTATTTTACCCAAGGTGGAACTGACGATGTTTTGCAATATGGTGAGGTCGATACTCCCGGAGGCTGCTGCGATACACAAGCATTGATTCGCATCAAAGCAATCGGCGTCAACCCAATCGATTGCAAACTGCGGGCTGCGCCGGAGCGTTTTCCTGTTACTTTTCCCGTGATCCCGGGTTGTGATGCTGCCGGGATTGTCGAAGCGGTGGGCGCGCAAGTCGATCGTTTCAAGCCTGGTGACGAAGTGTATTTCTCGCAGCCCGGATTCAATGGTCGCCAGGGAACGTACGCTGAATATGCTTGCGTCGATGCTGCTTTGTTGGCTCTGAAGCCGCGTGCGCTGACGTTCGAACAAGCCGCAGCGGCACCGCTGGTGCTCATCACGGCGTGGGAGGCATTGTACGACCGGGCGCGTATCCATCAAGGCCATACGGTGTTGATTCACGCCGGCGCCGGCGGGGTAGGGCATGTTGCGATCCAGTTGGCGAAACTGGCGGGTGCGCGCGTCATTGCCACCGTCAGCAGCGAGGAAAAGGCCGCCTTTGTGAAGCAACTGGGTGCGGATTGGGTGATCAATTACCGCACGCAGGATGTTACAGCGGAAGTCAAACGCTATACGGCTGATGAAGGGGTTGATATTGCATTTGATACAGTCGGTGGCGCAGTGCTGCAAAGTTGCTTTTATTGTGTCAAACCGTACGGCGATGTGGTAACGATTTTACAATCTGCTGCTGAGACGGATTGGGGAGAGGCACGGAAGCGCAATGTGCGTTTCAGCCATGAATTGATGTTGACGCCGGTATTACTCGAACTGGAAGCACCAAAACAACATCAAGGGAGTATATTGCGGCAATGTGCTGCGTTATTCGATGAAAACAAATTGACTGTGAGAATCGCGCACGCTTTTGCACTGAAAGATGCAGCGAAGGCTCACCGGATGTTGGAGCAGAATCATCCTATGGGTAAATTGGTGATGACGGTATAGCTGGTTGTTCTTTGGACCCAAATTAGCAAAGCAAACTCCAGCGGTTTATTCGATTTGGGAAATACGGAACAATATGTTTGTTGCTGCCAAACACAATAACAGATTTTTTGCATAAAAAATTATTCAGCATTTCCCGGGATTCTGTGGGACATTCGTTGCATCCTGGCGTTGCCAGGATGTGCGTCACCAGTTATTTTCTAAGCGCAGCAAGCTGTTCTTTTAACGATTTGATTTCTTCTTCCGCGCGAATTTGCGGTGTGATATCGTATTGAACGCCCAGAAAATAAAGTAAATTCCCCTTGGAATCAAAAAGTGGTGATATCAATAAATGGTTATAGAACAACTCACCATTTTTGCGATAGTTCCGTAGTACAACTTCAATCGATTTTTTATTTTTGATGGCTTCACGCAATTGTTGAACGCCTTGCTGGTCTCGCTCATTTCCTTGTAAAAAACGGCAATTCTTGCCGACGGTTTCAGCCAGCGTATAGCCCGTAATCGCTTCAAATGCTTTATTCACGTAGACCAAAGGCATATCGGGTTGATCCGGATCAGCCAGAGATACACCGTTGACACAGGAATCGAGAATCTTGGACAGTACTTGCGGGATTAATCCAGGGTCTTTTTCAACGATAAAATCCATGATTTTTCTCCAGGTTATTCACTTGTTAATATATTTAAGACAATGGTGTATGGGTTAACTAATTGGCCTTGGTTTGCTCGGCTTCAATTAATTTTTTGATGTTATGCACCGTTCTTTCGGTGCCATCCTGAACAGCGATACGAACCAGTTTCTCAAACGGCCTTACGTGCAAATCGAGACTGAGCAGTTCGAAAGTAAAAGTGATTCGGCTATCTGCAGGGTTGATCGATTCAATGACGTAATCACACCGATAGGGATTGGAGATGCCTTCGAAGCAAATTCGTGATCCTTCGTTGAACACATTCACTTTGAATGTCGATTCGGAGCGATTGCCCTGATCGATACGAACTTGCCGACAGATGGTTCCCAGCTTAACTGGTCCATCAGTTAGCTTTTCAAATTCCTTAACTTCAGGCGACCATCGAGGATAATTGGTCATCAAATCGTTGCCGATAAAATTGAAAAGCTGATTTGATGAGACTTTAATGATTGCGCTGGCTTTACCGATAACAGGGCTATCTTTGAACAAACCAAGCATTATGCGCCTCCTGCATGTGTTGATTAAACCAAATATGTATCGATTCCTGCAAGCAATAGATCATATTGCGTTTCCACGATTTCTTTGACGGTCAAGGCAGAAATTCCTGTGACCAAATTGCCTTCCGCAGCCAGCCACCCGACGGCATCGGAGGCACCTAGATTGACGATATAACCTAGATCCTGATGGAGATAAGGTTCCAGCAGTCCGGGAAATCCGGCGTGCCGGAGGATATTGCGTGCCACCAATTTGCCTTTACGCACCGCGGATTGCGCTGAAAAAGAATTCGATCCTAGCGAATGATAATAAGAGCAATCGCCGGCTGTAAAAATATTGGGTAACGACAACTTATTAACGATGATTTGCCCGAACGCATTTGCTGTAAAAATATTTTGTTGTTTTTTTCCTAAAAACAATAATGCCAGATTTGAAGGTAGTTCAAAAGGTTTTTCGGTTGCTTTTTCGCTTAATAGAATCTTTCCAGCTTGCTGTTTACGGAAGTAGGTATTGGAAACAAAGGCAATGTCCAATTCGCGCATACGATTTTCGGTATAAGTTGCAAAACCATCCGGAAATTGATTCAAAACATGCGCTGCTGAGTGAATTAAGCGTAACTTCGCTTTATGTTTAATGCGATTGAGAAATTGGTGTATTTCAAACAAAAATTGAATACCTGTCGCACCGCCGCCAATTACAGAAATAATTTGTTCTGATGTAGAATCGTTTTGCGCTAGCAATCGAGTCATCAGCTCGGCACCACTGGATTGAGTGAAATCAGACAAGTGCAATATTTCATCGCTACTTTCATTTTCTGAATCGTTGTTGTTACAACCGGTGGCAACGATCAGATAGTCAAAATCCAGTACTTCTCCGTTGACAGTCAGTTGCTTACTGTTCTGATAGGTCGCTAAATTTTCCTGATCCAGCGCTACGGCTGCTTGAATGAACCGGCATTCAAAGCGTTTGCAGATATCCGCAAATGGCACCAAGAGATCCGCAAGGGGATATCGAAATGTTTCATGTAAATGCGTGATTTTAAGGTGGTGCTCGTTTGGGTCGATCAGTGTTACGGATGTATCTGGGGCAAATTGCAGCAGGTTGGTCAAAGCCGCAAGTCCGGCATATCCTCCACCGACGATGATGACATTGATTTTCTTTTTTTGAGTTATGTTAAACGGCAAAAAAGCCACGGTATCTCCTTACCGGCTATATTTTCATGGGCATTTATGTCGAACAGACTAACATAAAATTCCAAATTTTAACGCGGAATTGATGATATGTTCCAATTCGGTATTGCCCATGACCAAAAAGCTGCGATATCACCATCCAGTATTTCATTGGGCGGCTCCTGACCGAGAAAGCGCACTGCTGCCACTAATTGTGGTAGCGCACTACTAAGGTCAATTGCTGCTGCATTGGTTTGTTTGCTGAGTTTTTCGCCAGCCGCATTGGTGACAACAGGGAGGTGTAGATAGTGCGGGCTGGGATAGCCTAATAGCTGTTGCAAAAAAATCTGACGAGGCGTCGAATCGAGTAAATCAGCTCCGCGTACGACATGAGTAATTCCTTGAACGGCATCATCCACCACGACAGCAAGCTGATAGGCATAAATGCCGTCCGCGCGCCGGATGACAAAATCACCGATATCTCGAGCAAGTTGCTGCTGATAAGATCCCATTACGCTGTCTTGAAACTGAATAAACATTTCGCTTGCTTTGATACGCAAAGCGTGAGTTTTGTCTTTTGCCGTTGATTTATGGCGGCATGTGCCCGGATAAATCGGGCCGCTAATGCCGGCGATACTGGAGTCAGCAATTTCCTTGCGGGTACAGGTGCATGGATAGACAAATCCTAGTTGCTGCAGCCGGTGCAACGCATCTTGATAAATGGCCGTGCGTTGACTCTGATAAACAACGCTTCCTTGCCATTCCATGCCCAGTGCTTCCAGGGCATGCAAAATGGCATCCGCTGCACCAGGAATGGTTCGTGGGGTATCAATGTCTTCGATTCTGATCAGCCATTCACCACCGTGATGTTTGGCATCCAGATAACTGCCGACTGCTGCTACCAGCGAACCGAAATGTAGCGGTCCGGTCGGGGAGGGTGCAAATCGTCCGCGGTATAACGGAGAGAGTGTGGTGCTGCTTTGCATAAAACCGACATTGGGATTTTGGTTAATGGTCTATAATGTAAGCAAAAAGAAATATAGCAGTTTCTGCACTATTCTTAAGCAAAATTTTCCTGCATTCGATCATGCATATTCATATCCTTGGCATTTGCGGCACATTTATGGGAGGCATTGCGGCAATTGCGCGTGCCTCCGGTCATCGCGTAACCGGTTGCGATCAAGATGTGTATCCACCGATGAGCTCGCAACTGGAATCGTTGGGAATCGAGTTGATTTCCGGTTATTCCCCGGATCAGATTTCATTGCATCCGGATGCGTTTGTAATCGGCAATGTGGTTACGCGTGGCAATCCGTTGATGGAAGAAATTCTCAATCGGAATCTTCCATATATTTCCGGCCCGCAATGGCTATACGAAAATGTTCTGAGGCATTGCTGGGTGTTGGCGGTTGCTGGGACTCACGGTAAAACGACTACCAGTTCCATGCTGGCATGGATACTTGATTTTGCCGGATTGAAGCCCGGTTTCTTGATTGGCGGGATACCGGAGAATTTTGGTATTTCCGCGCGCATTGGTGGAGCGAATCCTGATGAGAATTCGCCATTTTTTGTCATCGAAGCGGATGAATACGATACAGCCTTTTTCGACAAACGTTCTAAGTTTGTGCATTATCACCCAAGAACAGCGATTCTCAATAATTTGGAATATGATCACGCGGATATTTTTCCGGATTTGCCGGCGATTCAGCGGCAATTTCATCATTTGGTGCGTACGATCCCGAGTAACGGTTTAATCGTAGCTAACGGAGGAGACGAAAACTTGCGGCAAACGTTGCAACAGGGATGCTGGACACCGGTTGAAGTATTTGGTGTCGAATCTGGGTGGCATGTCGAGGTTCAGGAAAATGGCAGCATCGAATTTTTTTCTAATACCGTGAGTCATGGT
>DJMI01000146.1:0-13467 GCA_002435335.1 Nitrosomonas sp. UBA6494 | reverse complement strand
CAGCTTACGCGAAGCGAACAGTGTTTTTTGCTATACCCGGGATGCAGCCTGGGCGGAATCAGCGTTAAGACCACTCGGGGATAAAATTGAGTGCAACCAAGATCTCGATCAATTGGTGCAATGCATTGTGAGGACGATAAAACCCAGAGATCATATCTTGGTCATGAGCAACGGCAGTTTCGGGGGTATTCATGACAAGATACTGCAAGCACTGCAGCATGATTGATGGGGCTCAATTTTTTCGAGTTATTCCCCTTCAAATGTACACAGCGAAAAGACTTTATGGCCAAGATTTTCCAGTCTGGCTCGTCCACCGACATCGGGTAGATCGATGACAAAGCAGCATTCGACCAGTACGGCGCCCATGTCTTGAATCAGCCCTGCGGCAGCTTCCGCAGTTCCGCCGGTGGCGATTAAATCATCGATGAGCAGTACACGCTCACCGGGTTGAATGGCATCGACATGGATTTCAATGCGATCACTGCCGTATTCCAATTGATAATCCTTGCCGATCGTTTCTGCTGGTAGTTTATTCGGTTTGCGGATCGGTACGAAACCCGTGCTTAACTGATAGGCTACCGGTGCGCCGATGATGAAACCACGTGACTCAATACCAACGACTTTGTCAATTTTCATCGTGCTGTAGCGATGGACGATCTCTTGAATCGTGGCGCGCAATCCGACAGGGTCTTTCAGTAAAGTGGTAATGTCGCGAAACATAATGCCGTGATGCGGATAGTGTGCAATGGTGCGAATGTGAGATTTTATAGACATCGATATTCAGTAGGAATGATGAATTTTAAATAGAAAAAAAGGCCTCAACCTAGAAGGTTGAGGCCTTTTGATGACATCTAAACGGTAATGCTAATTCAGATCTTAGTGATCCATTGCTTTGCCGTCGTAGCTGGCAGGTGCTTTAACTTGGGTCATGATATCATCGTTCCATTTGCCTTCAACGGTCATGTGAGCGGCAGCACCCAACAATACAGCTTCGATCAGGTTGTGGCTCAGATAAACATGCAGACCAGGTTGATGGAATTCATAAGCTGCAGCAACTGCCGCACCTGCTGGAACAAACCAGGTTTCTTGGCTGGTCAGAGGTACGTCGCTGAATGAACCGCCAACCCAGTACAGGTCACCGTGACCACCGATCAGGTGTGGGTATGAAGGACGGTTAGCTTGTGAGTGAACAAACAGAACTTTTTCGCCAACTTTAGCTTTCAGAGCGTTGTCGCCGGTCAAAGCACCAACAGCACCGTTGAATACGACGTGAGTTGGGATCAGGCCTTTAGCAACTTCCAACATGTCGCCCATGCCAGCGGCTGGCGAATCGTAGGTTTTGTAGTTGCCTTTGTCGTCTTTCGGCAGATAGAAGTCTTGCTCGCCGATGTAGTAAGCGCGGTCATAACGGTATGGTTTGCCTTTTTCGTCTTTCAGGCCGCCTTTAGGCAATACCATGATGGCACCGCTCATGCCGGAGATAACGTGGAATGGAATCATCGTTCCGCCAGGTGCGCAGTGGTAAACAAATACGCCCGGTTTGATCGCTTTCCAACGCAATACAACTTCTTCGCCAGGTTGTACCAAGGTTAAACCTGCGCCACCCAGAGCACCGGTAGCAGCGTGAAAGTCAACGTTATGCGCTAAAGTGCTAGATTTTGGATTTCTCAGGGTCAATTCAACATAGTCGCCTTCGTTAACAACGATGAGCGGACCAGGAACGCTGCCGTTGAAAGTCAGTGCCCATACTTTCGCGCCAGGAGCAACTTCGATCAGTTTCTCAACGGTTTCCATGGTTACTTCTACGACTTTCGGTCCTTTGGAAACTTGCTCATGTACAGGAACGTTTGGTGGAGCCACCAGTTCTTGTTTAACACGAGGTAATTTAGAAATATCTTGTGCTACTGCTACTTGTGTAGCTGCAAAACAAAGCAATCCTAATCCTACAACTGCTTGAACAGCTTTAATCATATCTCCCTCCATAAATGATGAACTTTGCGCGTATTGATGCGCCATTCTATTCTGTCGAAGTAATCACAAACTCTCAATTACTCCAACATCTGCCCTTTTTCTGAAGCCCAAAGGGCGGAACCGCGAATATACACTTTCTTCACTGTGCTGTCCATTATTAAGCAGTGTAAATGATTGAAATCTTTTTTAAAAAAGTCACAATGACAGCAGGGATTTTACCTTATTATGAGATCTAAAATGATTGTTTTTGCTATTTAACCTTGTATTAATTTGATCTCGGCTGCGGCAAGATTTTCTTGTGTGCCTCTGAGTACGATGACGTCACCCGGTTGTAAGCGTGTTTCGCCGGTTGGCAGCAGGCCGCGGATATTGCGCCGTCTGACAGCAGTGACTTCGACGGCTAGGCCGGCAAGGTCGATTTCATCAAGTGTTTGATCGATGGCAGCTGCATCCGGAGGAATGGTGATGGTTAATAAACGAGGAAAATATTTTTCGTTACTGTCGTCGGTTTCATCCGAGCCGTGATAAAAACCGCGCAACAAACTGTACCGTTGTTCGCGTATTTCCCGTATGCGGCGCAAAATGCGCGCTGTAGAGACGTCGACGAACATCAATGCATGCGATGCCAGCATCAGGCTACCTTCCATGATTTCCGCGACTACTTCGGTGGCGCCCGCTGCTTTCAGCGCGTCGATATTGGCATCGTCGTGCGCTCTGACTACTACCGAGAGATCGGGTCGTAATTCTTGCACATGCTTTAAAATTTTTAGCGTGGATACTTTATCGGCGTAACTGACTACCAATACTTTTGCACGCATTAATCCAGCGGCGATCAGAACCTCGCGCCGTGCAGCGTCGCCATAGACGACCGATTCGCCTGCCTGCGTCGCTTCCTGGATTCGGTGTGGATCAAGATCCAAGGCAATGAACGGAATACTTTCTTGCTCCAGAATGCGTGCGATGCTTTGTCCGCTGCGCCCGAAACCGCAAATAATGACGTGATGCTGTGTCGCTATCATTTGTGCTGCGATGGCGGTAAGTTGCATTGCGCGGTGCATCCAATCCGAGCTATAAAAGCGCTGCATCAACGTTTCGCTGTATTCGATTAAAAACGGCGCGATAAACATCGACAAAACCATCGCCGCCAATACCGGTTGCAGTACGGCATTTTCAATGAGATGGGATTCGTTGGCTTGCGCGAGCAGCACAAAACCGAATTCACCAGCTTGTGCCAGATTCAGTCCTGTTCTGATCGCGACGCTTGAATCCGCGCCGAACATGCGTGATAGTACGGCAACAATGATGACTTTCAATACGATCAGCAACAGCAAAATGGCCAGTACCCACACGAAATTCTCCAGTACCACTTCAAGGTCGAGCAGCATGCCGATGGTGACGAAAAACAAACCCAGCAATACATCGCGGAAAGGCTTGATGTCGTCTTCCACTTGATAACGGTATTCAGTCTCGGAAATCAGCATGCCGGCGAGAAATGCACCCAATGCCAGCGATAAGCCCGCCAATCCGGTTATCCATGCCAATCCCAATGTGATCAGCAATACATTGAGCACGAACAGTTCCGGTGATTTCTGCCGCGCAACCAGGTGAAACCAGGGGCGCATCAATTTCTGACCGATGAATAGAAGGAAAGCCAGCACGGCAACGACTTTCAGCAAGGCAATCGTCAGTAGCATCGTGAAGTTGTCGACTTCGGTGCTGGCTTGGCTCGCCAACGCAGGGACAATGATCAGCAATGGAATGACCGCCAGATCCTGCAATAGCAACACGCCAATGATTTGTTTGCCGTGCGCCGAATTAAGCTCCGCACGTTCGGTGAGTAATTTGCTGACGATCGCGGTCGACGACATCGCCAATGCGCCGCCGAGTATCAAGCCGACACGCCAATCCAATTGAAACATCCAGGCGATTGCCATTACCATGGCAATGGTAATAACCACTTGCGCCGTGCCGAAGCCGAACACGATGCGCTTCATCGCAATGAGTTTGGGTAGACTGAATTCAAGACCGATGCTGAACATCAAAAATACCACGCCGAATTCTGCCAGATGGCGCGTTTCGTCGTTGTCCTGGATCCAGCCGAGCGCGTGCGGTCCGATCAGCACGCCTGCTAGCAGATAACCCAGCATCGGTGGCAAGCGCAATAAACGGAACACCACCACGGCCAGCACGGCAACAGCCAACAAGATAAGAATGGGTTGTAAGGGATCGAGCATGACAGGCAATGGTGTTTTTCGATAAAGCCGTAACGATACTGCAGGATTCGGCGAATCACAATCGGCATCAAGACAAGATGCTATAATGCGAAGCATTCAATCATTCGAAAAACCATGCCGGTACCTCATCTATCAACCGCATTGCGCGGACCGATTCTTGAACTTGAAAATCGCATCATTAACGCTATGCCGACCATTGAACATTGGTTGCGCAAGAAGTGGCGTGAGCATGCGATCCCATTTTATTGCTCGGTCGATTTGCGCAACAGCGGATTCAAATTGGCGCCGGTCGATACCAATTTGTTTCCCGGCGGTTTCAACAATTTAAATCCGGAATTTATTCCGCTGTGCGTGCAGGCTATGATGAGCGCGATTGAGAAAATTTGTCCGGAAACGCACAGTGTGCTGCTGATCCCGGAAAACCATACGCGTAATTCCTTTTATCTGCAAAATATCGCTACATTGCAAAACATCATGCAGCGCGCCGGGTTGAATGTGCGAATAGGCACGTTATTGCCTGAAGTGACTGCTGCAACCAAAATCGATTTACCGGATGGGCAATCTATTACCCTCGAGCCGATTCTACGCAAGAACAATAAATTAGGTGTCGAAAACTTTGAGCCTTGTGCAGTGTTGCTCAATAATGATTTGTCTAACGGCGTACCGGAAATTCTGCAAGGGTTGCGACAAACGGTGATACCACCATTACATGCGGGTTGGGCGACACGAAAGAAATCCAATCATTTTGCCGCATATGATCGTATCGCACAGGAATTCTCCGATTTGATCGGCATCGATCCTTGGTTGATCAATCCTCGTTTTTCTTCGTGTGGAGAGATTAATTTTCTGGAAAAACAAGGTGTCGAGTGTTTGGCTGCTGCAATTGACCGCATCTTGTCGGTAATCGAAAAGAAATATCAGCAATATGGCGTCAAAGATGATCCGTTTGTGATCGTCAAAGCCGATTCGGGTACTTACGGCATGGGTATTATGACGGTTAAAAGCGGCGAAGATATTTACAGTCTCAATCGCAAGCAGCGTAACAAAATGGCAGTGGTGAAAGAAGGGTTGCAAGTGACTCATGTACTGGTACAAGAGGGTGTATACACTTTCGAGACCATTAACCAGGCAGTTGCGGAACCGGTGGTATACATGATCGACCATTACGTCGTCGGTGGTTTTTACCGGGTACATACCGGTCGCGGCATCGATGAGAATTTGAACGCACCGGGTATGCATTTTGTACCGCTTGCTTTCGAAACCACATGCTTGGAGGCTAATGCCGCCCAACCCAACATTATTCCCAATCGTTTCTACGCCTACGGTGTCGTCGCCCGTCTTGCCTTGTTGGCTGCTGCTTTGGAGCTAGAGCAAACCGATCCTGATACACAAGTATCGCTCACAACCTAACTGCTTTATGAAGCTTGCATTCATTATCGATTCGTTGGATTCAATTAAAACCAGCAAGGATTCGAGTTATGCGATGATTCGTGAGGCTGTCGCCAGGAATCATCAAATCTATGTGATTTATCAGCATGATATTGCGTTGATTGATCATGTTGTGACGGGTTCTTCTCGTGTATTGGTATTGACGGATACGCCGTATGCCGATGGGCATTGGTATCGTGCCGGTGAGCTCACGGCGACGCCGCTGCATGCTTTTGATGCCGTATTGATGCGCAAAGATCCGCCATTCGACATGGAGTATGTATACAGCACTTACCTGCTTGAGATGGCGCAAGCACAAGGGGCGCGTATCATTAACAATCCCAAGGCGATTCGCGATTACAACGAGAAACTTGCCATCGCACGATTTCCGCAATTTACAGCACCGACTTTGGTTACCAGTCAATTGTCATTGATTCGGGAGTTCTTGCGGGAACATCGGGACATTATTTTGAAGCCGTTGGACGGAATGGGAGGGGCCAGCGTATTCAGGGTACATAGCACCGACCATAACCTCAGCGTGATTCTTGAAACACTGACACATTATGGTACACGAACTATCATGGCGCAGCGTTATATCCCTGAAATTGCGCAAGGAGATAAGCGAATTTTGTTGATTGCGGGTAAAGCCGTATTGTATGCATTGGCACGTATTCCCGGGCCTGGCGAGACGCGTGGTAATTTGGCGGCGGGAGGAACCGGAAAAGCGCAACTGTTGTCGGTACGTGATTGTGTCATTGCAGACACATTGGGGCCGATCTTATTGAAAGATGGTTTGATGTTGGTCGGACTTGACGTGATTGGCGATTATTTGACCGAGATCAACGTAACCAGCCCTACCGGTATGCAAGAAATTACCAAGCAAACTGGTTTAAATGTCGCTGCATTGATGCTGGATGCGATCGAAACTGAGGTTGAATCCGGGAAACTATGAAAACAAGAACACCGTTTCGATCTGCGCAGAAAAAAACATTACCGGCTGAGCCTGTTGTTAAGCCGGAAATACCGTTAAAAACGAGCCAATCGCCATCGGCAACGTTCAAGCTGCAAAAATTGCTGGCGCAAAAGGGATTGGGTTCTCGGCGCGAAATGGAGGAATTGATCGCATCGGGCAAAGTCATGCTGAACGGTAAAACCGCTATGCTTGGTGATCGAGCCGGAGCGGGCGATATTGTTCGTATTGGCAAACGCGTTATTCGCATTCATACCGAAGAAGAATTACCTAAGGTATTGTTATATCATAAGCCCGAAGGAGAGATTGTGAGTCGCAATGATCCGCAAGGTCGTCCTTCCGTTTTCGACAAATTGCCGTATTTGCGCTCTTCCAAATGGATTGCCATTGGGCGCTTGGATTTCAATACCAGCGGATTGTTGATTTTTACAAACGATGGCGCATTAGCTAACCGATTGATGCATCCACGATTCGAAATGGAACGTGAATATGCGGTACGTATCCTTGGAGAACTCAACGAAGAACAAATGAAGCAATTAACTACCGGTGTCGCGTTGAATGATGGCCAAGCGGCCTTTACCTATCTTGCATACGAAGGTGGGGAGGGTGCTAATCACTGGTATCGCGTAATTCTCAAAGAAGGAAAGAATCGCGAAGTAAGGCGCATGTTTGAGGCGGTCGGGCATACTGTCAGTCGCCTGATGCGCGTACGCTTCGGTCCGATCAATTTGCCGCCGAGAATCAAGCGTGGACAATGGTTGGAATTGGATGAGAAAGAGATTCGGCGTTTGTTAGGTTTGATCGAACCAAAAAAGTGAATCATCTCAACTGATGGCATTGCTTATTTTGTGAATTCTTTTCGAATTTTTTATATCCACGATCCAATGTGTAGCTGGTGCTACGCATTTTCTCAAAGTTGGATTGCTTTGCAGCGGAATTTGCCAGATATGATCGCACCGATCTATCTTGTTGGCGGCTTGGCACCGGATACGATGGAGCCGATGCCGATAGAGACGCAGCAGATGGTGAAGCAGGCATGGCAACGCATTGAGCAAACGGTGCCGGGTGTTTGCTTTAATTGGGAATTCTGGTCACGTAATATACCAATCCGTTCGACTTACCCGGCTTGCCGCGCTGTGTTGGCAGCCAAGAAGCAGCATTCTGAGGCAGAATCGGAGATGATTCGCGCGATCCAGATGGCGTATTACCAGCAAGCCAAGAATCCCGCATTAACGGAAACTTTGCAACAGTGTGCGAAAACTATAGGTTTGCATGAGGAAACTTTTGCCAAAGATCTGATAAGCGAGGAAATAGAACAACAATTACAGCAACAAATGCAATTAGCACGATGGATGAAAGTTTCTTCTTACCCATCTTTGTGCCTTGAATATAGCGATGCGCTATTTCCAATTGCGATTGATTACTTGAACTATCAGAGCATGCTGAATGCGATTAATCGTATTGTTCGATAACAAAAATGACTGTGATGTTTTTGTTAGTACAGCGGGGTAGCGATGATTTGTTATAAGAGCTGCTAATCCATGTACATCCCGCCATTAACATGCAGTATTGTGCCAGTAATATATCCTGCAGCCGAAGAAGCAAGGAATGCAACTGCTGCGGCAACTTCATCGGGGCGGCCTAGTCTGCTCAATGGAACATGTCGAATCAAATCTTGTTGTAATTCTTCTGGCAGTACGCGTGTCATATCGGTATCAATAAAACCCGGAGCTACGCAGTTTACTGTAATGTTGCGACTGCCGACTTCGCGAGCCAGTGATTTGCTGAAACCGAACATACCTGCCTTTGCCGCTGCGTAGTTGGCTTGCCCTGAATTTCCCATCGAACCCACAACGGAAGAAATATTGATGATGCGCCCATAGCGCGCTTTCATCATTGCGCGCAAAACGGCACGACTTAAACGGAATACTGATTTTAGATCGGTTTCCATGATTTCATCCCATTCTTGGTCCTTCATGCGTATCAGTAAATTGTCGCGAGTAATGCCCGCGTTGTTGACCAAAATTTCGACTTCGCCAAATTGACTGCGAATCGTTTCCATTGCTTGTTCGATTTGCAGTGCGTCATTGACGTTTAAGGTAATACCGGAGCCTTTGATGCCAGCTTTTTCCAAATATTGTTGTATTGCTGCAGAACCGGTTTCCGTTGTTGCTGTGCCAATGACGGTGGCTCCAAATTGACCTAGCTTCAGTGCGATTGCTTGACCAATGCCACGACTGGCTCCTGTGACCAGTGCTATTTTATTTTCCATATTCAATCCTTAAGCGATGACGTCGTGAGTGTTTGTTTGAAGGCAACCTCAGAGACTAGGTTGTTTTGAAGCTATCGATAGTCTGCTGGATTGTGTCAGTATCAGTCAGTGATATATGCTGCAAATTCGGTTCAATGCGTTTGTTTAATCCTATCAAAACTTTGCCCGGACCGCATTCGATGAGGTGTGAAATGCCGGATGAAGCAAGTGTATGCACCGTATCCACCCATCGTACCGGGTTGATAAGCTGCTTAACCAAGATTGTCTTAATCGAAGCGGTGTCGTTGTGCGTGCTTACGTCTGCATTATGCAAAATGGGGATTCGAGGAGTCTGCAGTGCTAATTGATCTAGTTGTTGCTGCATCGCTTGAGCAGCATTTTGCATTAGAGAACAATGTGAAGGAATACTCATTGGCAGCATAATGGCTCGTTTGGCACCTTTTGCCTTGCATATTTCTATACCCTCGAGAACCGCTTCTTTGTGCCCGGCGATTACAATTTGTCCCGGCGAGTTGAAATTGGCGGGTTCGAGCAATTTTCCATTGTTTTGTTGCGTTATTTGTTGGCAAATTGTTTTGATAACTTCATCATCTAATCCCAAAATTGCCGCCATTCCGCCAACGCCTTCCGGTACTGCTTGCTGCATGGATTGTGCACGAAAACGAACAAGTTTAAGTGTCGTAGCAAAGTCCAACACCTCTGCTGCAACCAGAGCAGTATATTCGCCTAAACTATGTCCAGCCAGAATCGCGGGCTTTTCGTCACTCAAATTTATCCATGCTCGATATACAGCAATGCCTGCCGTTAGCATAAGCGGTTGTGTGTTGATGGTTAAATTTAATTCGTCAGCGGAGCCGTTTTTGACCATCGACCAGAAATCCTGTTTAAGAATTTCGGACGCTTCAGCAAAAGTCTCTTTAATAATAGAAAGATCGGAGTATCCATCCATCATGCCAACGGATTGCGATCCTTGTCCTGGAAAAACAAATGCAAATTTCATGAATTACCAGCGCAACAGCACTGCTCCCCATGTAAAACCGCCGCCGACGCCTTCCAGCAGCACCAATTGATCTTTTTTGATTCGACCGTCGCGCACGGCAATATCAAGTGCGAGTGGAATCGATGCTGCAGATGTATTGCCATGCTTATCTACGGCGACAACGACTTTATCCATCGGTAATCCAAGTTTCTTGGCAGTAGATTGAATGATTCGAATATTGGCTTGGTGTGGAATGAGCCAGTCGATATCAGTGGATTGCAAATTATTCTTGGCTACAGCTTCTTGCACTACTTCTTCCAACACTTTGACGGCGAATTTGAAAACTGTATTGCCTTCCATATTGATAAAAGGATTGCCTTGTACTTTGCCGCCACTAATACTGCCCGGCGCGGATAAGATGTCACTATAACTGCCACTGGCATGAAGGTGTGTCGATAGAATACCTGGTTCATTGCTTTGAGATAATACAACGGCTCCGGCGCCATCACCGAATAATACACAGGTACTACGATCGTTCCAGTCGATGATTTTGGAATAAATTTCACTACCAACTACTAGGGCATTACGGCATTTTCCCGAACTGACAAACATATCTGCGGTAGCGAGAGCATAAACAAAGCCACTACAAACAGCTTGTACATCGAACGCCGGGCAATTTTCTATTCCGAGTTTGTTCTGTAAGATACAGGCAGTGCTGGGGAAAATCATATCAGGAGTGGTGGTTGCGACAATGATCAAATCAATGTCCTTATTAGTGACACCGGCCGCTTGCATGGCATTTAGGCATGCATGCTTGGCCAGATCACTGGCTGCTTGATCTTCTCCAGCAATATGTCTTTGCGTGATACCGGTTCGTGTTCGTATCCATTCGTCACTGGTGTCGACCATGCGCTCCAGATCTTGATTAGTCAGAATTTTTTCCGGTAAATAACTTCCGGTTCCTGTGATTCTTGAATACATTATTTTAGTCTTCTTTAGTAGCGTTATGAGAGTGTCGCGAAAATTCTGCAACTCGATCGCTAATGCGTCTTAACATGCCACCACGCACTTCGTCAGCTGCTCGCTTGATGGCAAATCCGAATGAGTATTTATCTGCGGAACCGTGACTCTTGATAACGATACCACGTAATCCTAAAAAGCTGGCTCCGTTATAACGACGATGGTCTACCCGGCGTTTAAATGAATTAATTACCGGTGTTGCAATAATGCCAGTTAATTTTGTCAGAAAATTACGATTAAATTCCTCGCGTAAATAAGTGCCTAACATTTGCGCCAAACCTTCGGATGTTTTTAATGTGATGTTGCCGACAAATCCATCGCATACGACTACATCGGTTGTTCCTTTATAAATGTCATTGCCTTCAATGTTACCGTAGAAATTAAGCCCGCTATTGCGCAGCAATTCAGCGGCTTGTTTGACTATTTCGTTTCCTTTGATCTCTTCTTCACCCACATTCAGTAATCCGACACTCGGTGATATTTTGTTTTCAACCGAAGATACCAGTGATGCACCCATAATGCCAAATTGAAAAAGATGTTCGGCGGTGCAGTCTACATTAGCGCCTAAATCAAGGACATAAGTATGCCCAGAAATGGTGGGAAGTATTACTGCAAGTGCAGGGCGATCAACACCGGGAATGGTCTTTAATACAAATCGTGAAGTTGCAAGTAGGGCACCGGTATTGCCGGCGCTAATGCAAGCTTGTGCTTCGCCAGATTTTACGAGGTTTATAGAAACACGCATCGACGAATCTTTTTTGCTGCGCAGTGCTACAGCAGGAGATTCATCCATGCCGACGACTTGACTGGCTGGGTGTATGCGGATTCTAGGACCGGGTTTTGTATTTGCAGCAAGCAATTCCGCTTCAATGGCATCTGGAATACCAACTAAAACAACATTGGCTTCTAAATCATGGTTAATATAATCGAGCGCAGCAGGAACCGTGACATGGGGGCCATGATCACCGCCCATGCAGTCTATTGCTACAGTAATGTCCAATTGGTAACGCTCTTGTTGCAGGAGAAACTGAAATAATTAACCGCGAATGTGATGATTAAATTGTTAATCGTTTTTGGTAGTTATAACTTTTTTTCCGCGGTAATAACCGTTGGGGCTGATATGGTGACGTAAGTGAACTTCTCCAGTGCTGGGTTCGATAGCAAGTGGAGGGTTGGTCAGAAAATCATGGGACCGATGCATACCGCGTTTTGAAGGGGATTTTTTATTTTGTTGAACTGCCATGAAAATTACTCCTTAGGTTCATGTTTTTTTAACAATGCTAATGTTGCAAAAGGGTGTAAAGTATTTGTTTTATCGCTAATAATGTTTTCGCTCGAAGCAGGGCTGCTACACTCGCCTTCGGCATGACGCACGGAAATTGGCAGACTAAGTATGATCTCGTCTTCAATCAAGTCAATTATATCTAAATCCGGCGCAGCCAGAATCACGTCTAGTGTATCGTCTTCATCAGCTTGATTTAATTCTTTTTCACTTTTAGCTAAAAGCAAAAAAGTGTTTACATCGACACAATGAAGTATTTTTCCAAGACACCGCTGACAAGTTAGCTGCATATAACCTTGAATTTCAAGATTGAGTCCTGGCTTGTTATTTTTATCTAATTGACCCGTTACTTGGAATGTCAGTTCGCCATTCTGATCAAATAGTAGATCATGTAAACGCTTAAACTCAATCAGCGATATTTTACCATGCCGTACGCCCGCATCCCGAACAAAATTTAGAGAATCTATCACAATTCTTACAGACATAAGGCGCGCATGTTATATTTTTTGACTTTCAGTGTCAAAAAAAGGATCGAAATTTTGGAAACACCGATACAAAATCATAACATTATATTGGGATCGAGTTCTATTTATCGCCAGGAATTGCTGCGCCGATTACACATTCCTTTTGCAGTCGTTTCTCCGCAAATTGACGAAACACCTCTTCATAAAGAATCGGCACAACAAACAGCTATCCGGTTGGCCGAGTTAAAGGCGCGGGCAGTAGCCGACTCTTGCCCGCAAGCAATCATTATTGGATCAGATCAAGTAGCGCAATTAGGAGAATTGAGACTAGGAAAACCGCTAAATCACGAAAAGGCTATTGAGCAGTTGCAGCTTGTGCGCGGAAAAGAATTGTTTTTTTATACGGCAATTTGTGTTTTAAATAGTACTGTAAATCGTCTGCAGCAGCGATTGATGATTAATTGTGTAAAGTTTCGAGACGACTATAGCGATCAACAAATACATAATTATCTTATAAAAGAAGAGCCATACCACTGTGCAGGTAGCGCTAAATCGGAAGGATTGGGCATTGCGTTGATCGAGCGTATTACCGGAGATGATCCTAATGCACTGATTGGATTGCCTTTAATTGCGCTCATCGATATGCTGAAAAGTGAAGGCATTGAGGTAATTTGACAAATCACATTAAGTTTGAAATCTGCGTTTTAGAGTTTGTTAAAAATGGATAGGCATGCTCAAAGCTTCATTCGGAAGAAAAAAATCTTGGGTAACGTTGATGTACATATTACCCTTTGTGTATAAAGGAGAAAGCAATCATTAAGATAAAAAAAGTCCCTATTGGGAGTAG
>DJMI01000062.1 GCA_002435335.1 Nitrosomonas sp. UBA6494 | reverse complement strand
TGGCAGTTTTTGTAAACATCATTTAAGGAAATTTTGGATGAAACCGATTAGAAAAGCTGTTTTTCCCGTTGCCGGACTTGGTACCCGTTTCTTGCCCGCAACCAAAGCGAATCCCAAAGAAATGTTGCCGATCGTTGACAAGCCGTTGGTTCAATTTGCCGCAGAAGAAGCGGTAGCTGCGGGTGTCGATGTATTGATTTTTATTATCGGACGTAACAAAAATTCTATTCCCGATCATTTTGACAAAGCTTTCGAGCTGGAAGCTAAACTCGAAGAAGGCAATAAACAAGAGATGCTGAGCATCGTTAGAAATATTTTGCCTTCCCATGTCGAGTGCGTTTATATTCGCCAGGCGGAAGCTCTGGGATTGGGGCATGCGGTTTTGTGCGCACAATCGGTTGTCGGGGATGAGCCCTTCGCTGTATTGCTTGCAGATGATTTGATCCACTGCAAGGATGAGGATGATCTTTGCTGCTTAAACCAGATGGTCGATGTTTATAATCAAAATCACTGCTCGATTTTGGGTATTGAGCAAGTGGCGCCGGAAACCGTCAATCGCTACGGGATTATCGATAGTACGCCTATTTCGAGCACTTTATCCAAGGTTAACAGTATCGTTGAAAAACCGCCGATTGATCGTGCGCCTTCCAATCTTGCGGTGGTCGGGCGTTATATTCTGACCCCGAGAATTTTTAAGTTATTGGAACAAACCCAACGAGGTGCCGGCAATGAAATTCAATTGACCGATGCCATCGCCAAATTGCTTAAAGAAGAAAGCGTTCTGGGCTATCAATTTAGCGGTAAGCGCTTCGATTGCGGCAACAAAGCGGGTTATTTGCAGGCTACGGTCGAATTGGCATTGCAACATCCTGAACTAAAGGATGATTTCAGGAGATATTTGAAAGAATTTTTCGGGAATGAAATTAAAGAGAGCTGAATGCAATTGAATTAAAAATCACTCGTTCGGGTAGAGACCTTTGCACGGTTACTACGCGGCACGATAATTGCGTTAAAAATTCGCGAAAAATGCTCATTTACCCCGTGTAAACTCCGCTTTTTCGCAAATTTTTGCCTTATTCTCGTACCACTCATGACGCCGTGCAAAGGTCTCGGGTAATCTCATCGCGTTCGGCGAATGAATATTTTCTGAGGGAGATGCGGATTAATTCGTTCGTACAATCAATTAATCAGCGCTTCCTTAGATAACTAAGAAATTTGCATGAGTCATCAATAAGCCGTTGCTTACAGTTGCAATCTGCACTGCAGGAATCGAGTCGCTGCCATCAATATCGTAAAATATTGCTCCGGCTGTGTTGTCATAAATAAGATAATCATTCGTATCGAGCGCAGTCGTACCGATGACAAATTGATCTACCGGCAAAGCACCGGTCGTCGTCAGTGCGGTAAAGACGTCATTTTCAAGCTGAATGGTATCATCATCAACTACAAAATCAGTGATGGCATCAATATGGCCTGTTGTAGAAAATCTGAAAATATCCAAACCGCTTCCGCCGGTGAGTGTATTGTTGCCGGCATCGCCATCCAGGATGTCGTTACCTGCCGCACCCTTGAGTATATTGTCGGCGGTATTTCCTGTAATGCTGTTGTTTTGCTTGTTGCCTGTGCCGTCGATAGCCGCTGCTCCCGTTAACATAAGGTTCTCGACATTGCGAGGTAGTGTATACGTTACGCTGCTTTTTACAGTATCTATCCCTTCACCGTTGTTTTCAGTGACAAGGTCATTGCTGTCATCCACGATGTAATTGTCATTGCCGATGCCCCCGACCATTTGGTCAGCACCCATACCGCCGATCAGCAGATCGTTACCTTCCATGCCGTAAAGCGAATCGTTGCCACCACCGCCGACAAGATGGTTTGCTACGGAATTACCCGTGATGAAATTTGCTAAGCCGTTGCCGGTACCATTGATGATCGAATCACCGGTGAGCGTTAGATTTTCTACATAGAGCGGTAGTGTGTAGGTTATATTGCTATTTACATAGTCAATACCTGCGTTAAACGATTCTATGACCATATCCCCCGCAGTATCAACTATGTAACCATCGTCACCTGAACCTCCTTCCATAGTATCGTTGCCGCTACCCCCATCCAACAGATTCATTCCCGCATTGCCGATTAAAATGTCGTCAAATGCACTACCTTTCGCATTTTCAATATCAATTAACGTATCGTCACCGGCTGCACCTGTTGCCATTCCGCTCAGCAAGTTCACGATCACTGCACCAGCAGCGGTGGTGTAGTCGGCACGATCACCGTTTTTGCTACTTGTGCCGCCGTCCAGTATATCGTCACCTTCACCACCGTCGAGTATGTCGTCTCCATCCATGCCGAAAAGTTGATTGCGATTGGCGTCGCCCGTTAACGAATCGTCATAGAAGCTGCCGTAGACATCTTCGATCGCGATNNCGCCGCCAAACAATTGATTATTGCCTTCATTGCCTTCCAAATGATCATCACCCTCGTCACCATAGATGACATCGTTGCCTGCTGCGCCGTATAGATAGTTGGGATTTACATTACCTGTTATAACATCGTCATAGGAACTGCCGGTGATATCCTCAATACTAATTAAAGTATCATTGCCGGCACCGCCGGTTGCCGTGCCGGTTTGCAGATTGACAATCACTGCACTCGAAGCGGCTTCAAAATGTGCGGCATCTTGACCTTTGCCGCCATCCAATATGTCATTACCCATGCCTTTGCCGCTACCGCTGCTGTTAAGCCAGTCGTTGCCGTCACCGCCAAACAATTGATTGTTGCCGCCGCCGCCTTCCAGATAATCATCGCCGGCATTGCCATAGAGAGCATCATTTCCGGTCGAGCCATATAGGCGATTTGGATTTGCATCACCGGTTAACGTGTCGTTATACGAACTACCGGTGATATCCTCGATATTGGTTAAGGTGTCGCTACCGGCACCCCCGGTTGCCGTACCGGTGAGAAGGTTGACGACGACAGCACTGGCAGCAAAAGAATAATCGGCACGATCGCCTTTGCTGCTCGGGCCACCGTCCAGATGGTCATTGCCGATGTCGCCAATTAAAATATCATCACCTTGACCACCCTTTAGCGTATCGTTGCCTGCGCCACCGTCAAGGTAATCAGATCCATTTCCGCCGATTAATAGATCATTGCCATTCCAGCCGTAAATGGAATTTGCACCGGCGTCTCCGGTTAATTTATCGTTATAGGCGCTGCCAAAAACATCCTCAATGTTTATCAACGTATCATTTCCTGCACCGCCGGTTGCTGTTCCGACAAGCAGATTGACAAATACGGCGCCGCCCGCAGAAGAATAATCGACGCGATCCCAATTTCCATTTTTCCCTGATCCGCCATCCAGAATATCGTCACCGTTACCGCCAACAAGAACGTCGCTTTCGTCCCCGCCATATAGGCTATCGTTTCCTTCGTCTCCATAGAGAGAATCATAACCGGCGCCGCCATACAAATTATCGTTCCCTTCCGCTCCTCTCAGCGTATTCCATTCGTCATCGCCGGTTATAGTGTCTGCAAAAGCACTACCGTCAACATTTTCAATTTCGATCAGAGTATCGTTGCCTGCACCGCCAGTTACCACTCCTGTTGACAGATCGACAATCACCGCGCTGATCGCGCTCCAATAGCGAGCCGTGTCACCATTTTTGCTTTCAATGCCACCATCCAATACATCGTCGCCCAAACTTCCATCCAGTATGTCATCGCCTTCCAAGCCATAGAGAGTATCGCTGTCAGCAGTACCTAATAAATTATCGTTCCCGGATGTTCCAGTAATAATCATAGTAATCCTTAGCTTAAGGTTAGTTGGTGGGGTGTTTTATCGAGTCAAGCTTGCTGAATAGACTGCTTGATCGTTCGAGGCTTAAATGATTCTTCATTAATCTTGTAGATAGTTTAATAAGTTGTATATTACTCCTAAATTCTTCAGCAAGGATGCCATTTTGATAGGTATCCAACCAAATATTGAGTTTGTGATCAAAAAGATGCTTTTTAAAAAAACCTTCTTGCTTGAAACCAAGCGCCAGTGTTGATTTCTGCGCTCGTTTATTTGTTGCATAAACGATACTGGTCAGTTTATTAAACCCAATGGTATTGAATGCGAAATCCATTATCATCAGCATTGCAGTCAAAGGGATACCGCTGCCATTGAATTGAGTGTCTGGAAAGCCGAGTAAAATTTCCGCTCTGCGGTGAGATATTTCAATTGCGGCTAAGGAAGCCAAACCAATGGGAGTGGTTTTGCATGTGGATGGAGCAGTGTGATTAACTTTCTCGATAACCCATTGTACGCATTTGTTTTTGTATACGTTTAAACGGCTCTTAAGATCGGGGTTTGTGGATGATTTGGATTGTCTAAAAGTATCCGCCAGATACCGATTATAGTTGTTCATGAAGTGCTGATTTGCATAGCAGGTCATGATAAACGGATCATCCTGCGCTGTTCGAGGTCTGATTCTGACTCTTTCGTTTTCCAACGATGATGTCCAAACAGGATGCAGTTGGATATAAAGATGGCGGATTTCCGCATGGTCAGGATTTTTTTGTAGACCTCGTTCTGTTACTGCAAATGCGGCATCAATCGCTTGTTGCACCAGATGGATATTGGTTAAATTAACGAGGCTATTGCCGTTGTGGGGATTCGAGTGGATAGCTTTGTGGAAGTGATGTTGTGCTGTGGCTAAATCTCCCAATCCCGCATGAGCCACGCCCAGACAGTCGAACAGATGGGAATTGTCACCGACGTATCGTAGCCCTTTATTCGAGACTTCGATTGCCATTTTGTAGTTGCCAAGCTGGCAGTGCGCGGTTGCGGCCACAATCCATCCCCACGGAGAAACCACATCTTTTGCCGATGCGCGATTGAGGTGATTGATACACGATTTGGCATCACCGCTAGTCAGATAATCACAGGCTTCGCGAATATAGATAGCGATTCCATCATGCGTAAGTTCTTTATACAGTACGGCGGGATCCGGTAATTTACAATTAGGTATCGGCATTTTTACCAATCGTGAAAGGCTGAAAAAACCGGGGGGCGTTGTTTAACCTTAAATCCGACAAGTTTCTAACAATAGTTATTATCTTGAAACCATTTTACCGCATCCTGTAATGCTGCAAGCGCTGGGCGGTGTTGATAACCTAATTCGCGCTCGGCTTTTTCACTGGAGAAGTACATCAATTTTTTTGCCATGTGGATGCTGTCGAGCGTGGCACGGGGTTCTTTGTTCGTGATTAGCGCGACCTTTTCCATCAACCATGCCAGCGGTAGCATGACGGGAATAGGGATATTGACGCGTTTTCTTTTTTTTTCCGTGATGGCATCGATGGTCTGCAGGATTTGCAGTAATGTCATATTGTCGCCACCCAGAATATAACGTTCCCCGATTTTGCCATGCTGGCAAGCCAGCAAATGTCCTGTTGCGATATCGTCGACATGTGCGATATTAAGCCCGGTATTGACGTATGCGGGCATGCGTCCGGCCAAGGTGTCGATTACGATGCGTCCGGTTGGTGTCGGGCGTATATCGTAGGGGCCGATGGGGGTGGAAGGGTTGACGATGACCAGCGGTAACTGGTGATCGTTGGTTAATTGTCGCACCATTTGTTCGGCTTGGTATTTGCTGCGCTTGTAATGACCGTGAATAAGTGTCGGATCGACCGGCGTGTCTTCTGTAGCGGGTGTTCCATCGGTATGAAATCCCAGTGCCGCAACACTGCTGGTATAGACGATTTTTTTGACGCCCGCTTCGTGCGCAGCGATGATTAAGGCGCGACTGCCTTGTACATTGATGTCGTGCATGGTGCTTGGGTCGGGTACCCACAAGCGGTAATCCGCCGCCACATGAAACACATGGTCGCAACCTTGTACGGCGCGTTGTAGCGAAGTGATATCACGCAGATCGCCTTCAGTGATTTCAACGGCATGGTTGTGCAGATTGCGCCGATCGCTATTGGGTCTGGCCAGCACGCGCACATCATGCCCGTGCGACAGTAAGCAACGCATCACGGCGGAGCCGAGGAATCCTGTTGCGCCTGTCACTAATGATTTCATACGATTTCCGATTGAATTCAACGGAATTCTGGTAATGCGGCGGTGGAAAAATCGACTGCCGGAAGGCCGTGCGCCGCCCTGTTGAACAGCAGCCATAAAATTCGATCTTGTCCGGCGAACAGGCTGGTTGTGATGACAGTCGCTTTGACGCTGCGGCGGCTGATTTTGACTTGCGTGCCGTCGGAGAAATCACGGTGTCGATTGATTTTGTTCAGCGTCAATACCGCCATGCCCAATGCCCACAAACAAAAGCGGCGGATGCCTTTTTCGTGCGGAGGAATCATGCAGGTATAGGTGAGCGCGTTGTGCAAATGATTTCTGGCAATGCCGATCAACTCGCCCAGTGCGGCTTGAAAACCGGGATCGGACATGCCGGGTTGCAAATTGTTAATATTAAAACCGTGCTTGGATAAAATGTCTTGCGGCAACCAGCAAGCGCCGCGTTTGCGGTCATCCCAAATATCTTTGAGAATGTTGGTCATTTGCAGTCCTTGACCGAACGATACCGCAAGTTTCATCAGTTGTGCTTTGTGTGCATTGATTTGCGGCGAGTAATCGCAGAACAATTCGGTCAGCATTTCGCCGACCACACCGGCAACAAAATAACAATATTGATTCATTGCCGCCAAATCTGGCAAGCCTTGCAGCGATTCGGTTTCCTGATAATCGGCCATGCCTTTTGCCATGATACGCACGCAGCGCTCTAACGCAGTGCGTTGCGTCGTGTTGAAACTGTGGGTAATGCGGATGACAGAGGCTGTGTTTTTGATCAAGTCATGCTCTGCCGGTATGGTGTGACTGGATAACAACGGGTACAGCGTCTGCGCAAATTCCTCTGCAGAAGCCGTGCCGCGTACAACATCGGCGAACATATCTGTTAGTTGACGGGTTTGTGCGATAGATAACGCATTATCGTCTTCGATGGTATCAGTGATGCGGCATAGCAAATAGGCATTGCCGATGACGCGGCGCAATGAATCGGGCAATTGCGGAATCGTCAACGCAAAGGTGCGCGATACGTCTTGCAGAATATAATCCTGGTATTGTTCGTCTGTTTGCGTCAAGCTGGTCATGTGATCAATCGCTCAGTATTTGTTCTGTGGCGATTAACTGGTCGATCGTTTCGCGCTGCCGGATCAAATGCAGTTTATCGCCATCCACCATCACNNCGTAATGCGAGTGTGCGATCATGGCCGAGAAAATCACCGGTTTCACACACTGGACCAACAACTTGATAGTTGTTTGCTGCATGGGTATTTTTTTGTACCGGCAAAATGTCATGATAAGCATCGTACAGTGATGGGCGCATCAAATCGTTCATTGCAGCGTCGACGATGGCAAAATTCCGTGCCGGTGCAGGTTTCAGGTATTCGACGCGAGTGAGCAGAATACCTGCATTGCCGACCAGCGATCGTCCCGGCTCAATCAACAATTTTTGTTGAGTGTGTTCAGTTTGTGCGCAAAGGGTGGCAACGTAATCAGAAATCGACGGTGGTGTTTCATCGGTGTAGCGAATACCTAAACCACCGCCTAGATCGATATGATCGATGGCTAAACCTTGCGCTTGCAAGGCATCGAGCAACCTCAGCATTTTATGGTTTGCTTCGACAAATGGGGATAATTCGGTCAATTGCGAGCCGATATGGCAATCCAAGCCGGTAAAGCGGATATGCGGATATGAGCGCGCAGATTGATAAATCCGCATCGCCGTATCGACAGGGATGCCGAATTTGTTTTCTTTTAATCCGGTTGAAATATAAGGATGTGTTTTAGCATCGACATCCGGGTTGACGCGCAGACTGACAGGAGCTGTTTTTCCTATTTCTTGTGCGATTTGATTTAAGAGGCTCAGTTCAGCTTCAGACTCGACATTGAAGCACATAATGCCGGCGTTCAGTGCTATACGCATTTCCTGCGTGGTTTTACCGACGCCTGAAAAAACCGTTTTTTTCGGGTCGCCGCCCGCTTTGATGACGCGTTGCAGCTCACCACCGGAGACGATATCGAAGCCGCTACCCAGTCGAGCGAAGAGATTAAGAATAGCGATATTCGAGTTGGCTTTGACTGCATAGCAAATCAAGTGATCGCGCTTACCGAAAGCGGTATCAAACGCTTGATAAGTTTGTGTTAGCGCTGCACGCGAATAAACGTAACACGGTGTGCCAAATTTCTCGGCAATTTGTTGCAGTGGAATCGATTCGACACAAAGTGATTGATCGCGATAAGTAAACTGCGGGAACTCGCTCATTTTTCTTCGGTTTTTTGAGTGGAGATACGATTTTTGTCGTCTTCGTTAGGAAGATAAAGCGGTCCCTTATGACCGCAAGCACTAAGCAGACATATGATGAGTAGGCTACTAATAAATAAGCGCATGAAAAAACCTCAGATTAATTATCAATAGGATACTAACATAAGCGTGTTTATATTAACCAACACTATAAATAACAGCAAATACTTAAGATTGAAACCGCGATAATTCATGACTCAGCCAATTGACTAACTCATTGATCAATTCATTACTGGTTGTGCTGAATGCGAGTACTGCTCCGGCAGCATCGGCGGACGGAGTTTTTTCGTTACGATTAAAGCTTTTTTGTGCGATCAGTTTGCGTGTATTTCGTTCAATCAAACTGGCGTGAAAGCCGATTGCGATACGACTGTCGTCCGCCGTGTCAAACAGTTGCATAAATTCTTCCAATTCGATATGCAGTACATAATCCGTTTTTGCCGTAGCGGAGTCTTTGGTAACGAATTCAAGCGTATCCGTTATGATGCGATTCCGGATCTGCTGGGTGAATAATGCAGCGGGAGCCGCTATCCAGCGACTGTTGGCGTAAGCATAGGTTTGTGTGGGGTTGTGATACAGCAAGCGGTAATGTATTGCGGTTGATTCCAGCCAGGAAGGGGTTGTCGCATTGGCGATCAGAATGCTTTTCGGCATCAGATTGGATTGATTCGGTAGCTGAGCGGTATCGGATGTTGGCTGGGAGCCAAAATCGTAAGTCGATACCGTTGCTTGCGGTTTGGGTAGTACCGTACATGCCGAAATCAGATAAATGATGACGGCCAAGGTGAATATCTTGTTCATGGCTGAATTTTCCGTGGTGGCACAAAGCCAGCCTCACCGGGTCCGGGCGACGCCGAGGGGCGGCCAAACAGTAAGCTTTGTGGGTTTTCTTCCAGTTGATTGAGCACTCTATCCAAGCTGGCAGAATTGCGTGAGAAATGATGACTGAGCTTGTGCAGTTCCGGAATAACCGCAGTTAAGTCTTGCGAGCTCTGCGACAGGCTATCCAAAATGCCTTCTTTTTGGTTGACCTTAGACAAGACAAGATTGATCTCGGTTAATATTTGATCAAGTTGTCTCACCAAGGTACCTGATTCTTCGGTCAAATTGGCAAATGAATCCAGCGCGGATGGCAAGTGTCCGGTAATGCCGTCGAAGTTTTTTGTAACTTGCTCGAGATTGGTCAAAATTTGTGCGATGTTATTTTGGTTCTGATCATTCAGTAATTGATGCATTTTTACAATCAATTGATTGATGTTGTTCAGCAGATCCTGGCCGGATACTGCGACTTCATCAAGCAGTGAGCGGCGCATCGGAATGCGTGCGTCACTGGCCAATTCTTCCGTGGCTAAGCCATCATCGTTAAGCTGAATATGCGCTAAACCGGTCACACCTTGATAACCTAATTTCGCATAAACGGAATTTCGCAATTTGACGTTTTCGTTAACGGCAATTTGAATCAGTATTGACTGAGGGTCTTCGGGATCAAATTCGATATTTTCAACTTTGCCGATATTTACGCCACGATAATGTACCGATGACTGCGGATTGAGCCCGCTGACCGATTCTTTTGTAACCACGAGATAAGGGGTCCGCTGTATATCGTTGCCGCTGAACCAGGTTGCAACATAAGCGATAGCGATGCTCATACAGATGACAAATATTCCGGCTACGAGGGCATGGGCGCGATTTTCCATGTTTGCTCCGTACTGTTTTGTTGCTCGATTTTGTGACGTATACTTTTAAAGTAGCTGGCGATGAAGGGGTGTTGGAATTGGCATATTTCGTTCAAATTACCTGCTGCAATTACGCGCTGATCAGCTAGAACCGCGATTCGATCGGACAACGCCACTAATGTGTCCAGGTCGTGTGTCACCATGACAATGGTCAGATTCAATTCTTTGCGNNAACTCAGGGTCCAAAGCCAAGGCGCGCGCCAAGGCAACGCGCTTGATCATACCGCCCGATAAAGCTGCCGGCATTTTATCGGCGTGTTCGGTGCCGATTGCCACCATTTCCAGCTTGATCATTGTTAATTCTCGGATCATTTTTTCGTCAAGCGTATGCAACTCTCGTAACGGTAACGCCACGTTGTCAAAAACCGTCAGCGCGCTGAATAATGCGCCCTGCTGAAATAATACCCCGGTTCGTCCGCGGATGCTTTTTTTTAACGGATTATGATTGGAGTTGTTTCTGGTTTCACCGAAAATCCTGACTGTGCCTTGATATGGCTGCTCCAGTCCCAGTATCTGGCGCAATAGTGTGGTTTTGCCGCTACCGGATCCGCCGACCAAGGAAAGTATTTCGCCTCGATAGACACACAAATTAACGTCTTGATGAATGACTTGATTACCGAAACGGGTTTGTAATCCAACAATATCAATAATACATTCGGGGTGATTCATCAATTAATAGAGCCCTACATCTGAAAACATAATGGCAAAGATCGCATCGATGATGATTACCATCGTAATGGATGTTACCACGGATGAAGTCGTTCCTTCACCCAGACTTTCCGTATTCGGCTTAATCCTTAGGCCGAAGTGGCAAGCCACCAGTGCAATGGTCATGCCGCACACGACGCCCTTGCCCAGACCGAGCCATAGATTGGCAATCGGCACCGCATCGGGAAGCTCGAACAGAAAGTATTGTACGCTCAAACCCAGTTGCAATTCTGCTGCCACCATGCCGCCAAACAATGCGATCGCGCTGGTCCACATCACCAGCAGCGGCATGGCGATACCCAATCCCAGCACTTTAGGAAGAATCAGGCGCTGACTATGCGAGATGCCCATGACCGTCAACGCATCCAATTCCTGCGTGACACGCATGACGCCGAGTTGCGCAGTCATCGACGATCCGGAACGCCCGGCGACCAGAATTGCCGCCAGCATCGGGCCCAGTTCGCGAATGATGCTGAATCCCAAAATATTGATAATAAAAATGTCCGCGCCGAACATCTGCAATTGCCGGGAAGACAGATAGCTCAGCACGATGCCGATCAAAAAACCGACCAATGCCGTAATGCCAAGCGCCTGCGCACCGGTTCGAAAAAGATTGGCGGAAATTTCCCGCCACGGAATATACGCCGGATGCCGGATCAAATAAACGACATCGATCAATAATTGACCGATCAGCGTGATCAATCCGACGGTGTGATGCCACAGTAACAGTGCCAATTTACCCAAAGCAACGATCGGCCAAAGGAAATCGCGGTGACGAATAATCGGTTTGAGTGGGGGCAGTTGCTCTAATCGTGCGAAAATCCTCTCATGTTCAGGGCGCAATTGCAGATTCTGAGGGCGTTGTTGTTGCCAAACCTGCCACAGTAATGCCGATCCGACACTGTCCAATTGTTGTATGCCGGTCAAATCCCAGCGAAGATTTTTGTGTCGAGCATAAACAGCGGTTAAGTCACTCTCCAGTGTCTTAAGATGGTGCGTCAGAGTGGGGAGGGTGTAGTTGCCGGTGAGAATGATGCACGGAAAATCCCCGTCGCTATATAGCTGATACCACTGAGTCATGGTTGTCGGTGCTGCGGGGGTAGATGACATACTGGATTGGATTTGATCGTCAAAGTTACGTTATTGTAGAGCGAAAGGACAATCCGCATTTAAGGACTGCATAGGAGTCTGTCGGACTTAAGGCTAATTTACTACGCCGATGAGATAACGGTTCATATTTCCCCAATTTTTCGTTGCATAGATTAACTATGCGCCTCAAAATTGAGAAAATCTACCCTTGCTCTCCCACTCGGCTCGCTACGATTGCTTAAGTCCAACAGACTCATAGAGCCAAGAAATACTATTTTACGTGATTTACGCTGGCGCGTGCTAAAGCCGGATTGTCGGCGAAGTATTTTTTAATACCAATAAACAATGCATCGGCCATTTTGTCTTGATAACCGGTCTGACGCAATTTGGTTTCTTCTTTCGGATTACTCAAGAATGCGGTTTCTACCAGAATTGAAGGGATATCAGGGGATTTCAATACGGCAAATCCGGCCTGCTCAACATTTCTTTTGTGCAAATGATTGATATTGCCCAGTTGTTTTAAAACGTATTCCGCCAGCTTAACGCTGTCATTGATGGTCACGCTCAGCGATAAATCCAGCAACACTTCTTTAATTTCCTTGGATTGAGCGGTGATGTTGACGCCGCTCATCAGATCGTCAACACTGTTTTCTTTGTTGGCCAACCAACTTGCCGTAGTCGATGTCGCGCCATGTTCTGATAGCGTAAATACCGATGAGCCATGCGCATGCGGTCTGGGATTGGCATCGGCATGAATTGAAATAAATAGATCTGCATTGGCTTTGCGTGCATTGAGGCGGCGCTGCGGCAGAGTGACATAATAGTCGCCGGTGCGGGTCAGCACGGCGCGCATGTTCGGTTCTTTGTCGATGCGTGCTTTGAGTTTTTTCGCGATTGCCAAAGTGACATCTTTTTCGTAAGTGCCTTGGCTGCCGATTGCGCCTGGATCATGTCCGCCGTGCCCCGCGTCGATTGCTACTACCAGTATGCGGGGGACTCTGCTGTTTTTAAGCGAAGGCCCCGGTGCAATGGATGCAACAGCTGTAGCGGTGGTGTCGTTTTTTCCAGTTTGCTGGCGCTGCGGTTTTTGTGCCGGTAGCGGCAGCGATGCGAGTGCCGGTTGGGGAATGACGGCCGGTTGCTGCAGAGTCGGTGATATTGATGCAACTAGCTGTTCCAGAGAGTCGGCGACAAAGTCGTCGTCAATGGCCATACCGGGTGGTATTTTTGGTGCGGTGGGTGCCGGTTTGCTCGGTAGTTGTACATCCAATACCAGGCGGTAGCTGTAATTCTCTTTTGGTGCAATGACGAAAGTGCGGGGTACCACATTGGCTTTCAAATCAAAAACCAGGCGAGTTACATGGGGTTTGAATTGGCCGACGCGAATGCGCTCAACGAATGGATCGATAGCGTTGATTTGTTGTGATAATGAAGCAAGTACCGGTGTTACTTGTACATTATTGATATCAAGTACGACCCGGTGCGGATTGCTTAGCATGCTCAATTCGTAATCAAGCGGGTGGTTCGATTCCAGCGTAATTCGAGTGGACTCCGGAGTTAGTCCGACGTGTGCCGATTTGATTGCATGATTGGCGGCAACGGCGTTACAGCTAAAGAAGACAAATAGGACACAGAACGCGAAGTAAGCATAGAGCGGAAAACGTGCGCGACACAGAACTGCCCAGGCCTGCTGGCGTGTCCTAAGGGTGTTTACGGTGTCGTCAGGTTCTTGCACGTTTTTATGTATCTTTTTCCAGTGTCTGTGCCGGCGCGGACTTCAATATTGCGGCCATTATCGAGAAAATTGATAAAAATCTGTAAATCGGCCGTTGGTAGCAAATCCCCTGATTTTTCAGGCCATTCCACCAAACATATTGATTTTGAATTAAAATATTCTCTGAAGCCCGCATCTTCCCATTCCAGAAAATCATTGAATCGATAAAAATCAAAGTGATACAAGTATAACTGAGAAAATTTATAGATTTCAACCAAATTATATGTGGGACTTTTGACATGCCGGGTGTAACCAAGGCCGTGTAAAATACCGCGCGCCAGTGTCGTTTTGCCGGCGCCGAGGTTGCCGTACAGAAAAACCACCAATCCCGGATGCAGGCAAGCGGCGAATCGGCTACCGAATGCAAGCATCGCCGCTTCATCGGGTAAATATAATGACAGGCTCTGATCGGATGCCGAATCCGGCGAATGGACGTTATGCAAGAACATACCTCGGTTGAGAAATTAACGGATTATGCCGCGTTGGCGCAAGCAATTAAAGCGTGGGGCAGGGAACTGGGTTTTCACGATACCCGTATTGCCGATGCCAATGCGGATATGACTGCGGTGGAGTCCGGCTTGTTCAATTGGTTGGAGCACGGCTATCACGGCGACATGGATTATATGGCCAAGCACGGCACCAAGCGTACCCGACCGGCGGAATTGGAGCCGGGTACATTGCGCGTCATTTCGGTGTGCATCAACTATCAACCGCCTGCCGCTAAAAAAAGCTGGGATGTCATCCGGGACGGCGAGCGCGCTTTTATTTCGCGCTACGCATTGGGGCGCGACTATCATAAAGTGGTGCGTGCACGGTTGCAGAAATTGGCCGACAAAATCGGCGCGCAAGTCGGTTCGTTTCAGTATCGGGTATTTTCCGACAGCGCGCCGGTCATGGAAGTCGCTTGGGCGCAAAAAGCGGGGTTGGGGTGGAAAGGCAAGCATACATTGCTGCTGACCCGCCAAGCCGGATCGATGTTTTTCCTTGGTGAAATGTACCTCGATTTGCCGCTGCCGGTGGACGAAGAAACAACGAATTATTGCGGTAGTTGCACTCGCTGTATCGATATTTGCCCGACGCAAGCGATCGTGGCGCCTTATCTGGTCGATGCGCGGCGTTGCATTTCCTATTTGACGATCGAATTGAAAAGCAGCATACCGGTGGAATTGCGACCGCTGATCGGCAACCGTATTTACGGTTGCGACGATTGCCAGTTGGTGTGTCCGTGGAATAAATACGCTAAGCTGACGGCGGAAAACGATTTTCATGTACGCAACGGTTTGGACGACGTATCATTGCTCGATTTGTTCGGCTGGACTCAGGAAATGTTCGAGACCAAACTTGCTGGCAGTCCGATTCGGCGCATCGGTTACGCACAATGGCTGCGCAATATCGCGGTCGGGCTCGGCAACGCACCGTATACCGAAGCAATCGTGCAGGCACTGCAAGCCCGCGTGGACGATGAATCGGAACTGGTGCGCGAGCATGTGCACTGGGCTTTGCAGCAACAAGATCAAAAAAGAACAGCTATTCTGGAGTAATTATCATGATGAAAACACCATCGGTCATCGGTACACCGCTGAGTCCCTCGGCGACCAAGGTGATGCTGCTGGGCAGCGGCGAATTGGGTAAGGAAGTGATCATCGCGTTGCAGCGCCTGGGCGTGGAAACCATTGCGGTGGATCGTTACGCCGATGCGCCGGGGCAACAAGTGGCGCACCGCGCGCATGTGATCAATATGGCCGACGGCCGGGCGCTACGTGCATTGGTCGAGCAGGAACGCCCGCACATCATCGTGCCGGAAATCGAAGCGATCGCAACCGACATGCTGCTGGAAATCGAACAGGCCGGTATCGCCACCGTGATTCCCACGGCGCGCGCGGCGCGTTTGACGATGAATCGCGAGGGTATTCGCTGTTTGGCGGCTGAGACGCTCGGCATGCCGACGTCGCCGTATGCCTTTGCCAACAGTTTGGACGAATTGCGCGCCGCCATCAACGGCAAAATCGGCTATCCGTGCATCGTCAAGCCGGTGATGTCATCGTCCGGCAAGGGGCAATCGCGCGTCGACCGTGCGGAGGAAGTCGAAGCGGCGTGGAACTATGCCGCGAGCGGCAGCCGCGTCGATCAGGGGCGCGTGATCGTCGAAGGCGTGATTCATTTCGATTACGAAATCACGCAACTCACCGTGCGCGCACTGAACGAACAAGGTGAGGTGCAAACTTATTTTTGCGAACCGATCGGGCATGTGCAGGTGCACGGCGATTACGTCGAAAGC
>DJMI01000016.1 GCA_002435335.1 Nitrosomonas sp. UBA6494 | reverse complement strand
GCCCAATATAGAAATTGTGCAAATCATTTGCGCATTGTTGCAGCAAGTTCATCCGGATACCGCTTATGATCAATTGATTACCTATGTAAAAGATCGCCCCGGACACGATCGTCGCTACGCGATCGATGCGAGTAAAATTGAACGTGAGCTCAATTGGCGTCCTGCGGAAACATTCGAAAGCGGGATTCGTAAAACGATCGACTGGTATTTGCTTCATCAAAACTGGGTGGCTGATGTTCAAACAGGCGCTTACCGCGATTGGATCGAAAAGCATTATTCTTAAAAGACTGCCATGAAAATCCTGTTATTTGGAAAGAACGGTCAAGTCGGCTGGGAATTGCAGCGCAGCCTGGCAGTATTGGGAGAATTGGTCGCGCTGAGTTCCGATAGCCAGGATTTTTGCGGTGATTTGTCCCAATTGACGCAAATTGCGCAAACAATCCGGGCCGTTTCGCCCCATATCATCGTTAATGCCGCTGCTTATACCGCTGTTGATAAAGCTGAAAGCGAATATGAATCGGCACGGATACTGAATGCTGCGGCACCCGCAGTGATGGCGCAAGAAGCGAAAAAAATAGGTGCCTGGCTGGTGCATTATTCAACTGATTATGTGTTCGACGGCAGCGGCGATTTACCTTATCTGGAAACCGATGCAACGGGTCCGTTGAATAGTTACGGTCAAACCAAACTGGCGGGTGAGCAAGGCATTCAGGACTCCGGTTGCGCGCACTTGATTTTTCGTACCAGTTGGGTTTATGCCGCTCACGGCAACAACTTCATCAAAACAATCCTCCGCTTGGCGCAACAGCGTGACCACTTGACCATTGTGAACGATCAAATCGGGTCGCCGACCGGTGCCGAGCTGATAGCGGATGTAACGGCGCACGCATTGTTGTCGCTACGGCATGAACCGGAAGTTTCCGGTCTCTATCATCTTACCGCCGGTGGATATACATCCTGGTATGATTTTGCCCGAATGATACTTGAGCAAGCTGAGCAAGCTTCTCTACCGCTTAAAACTCGGTCGGTTGATGTGACACCCATCACCAGCGCTGATTACCCTTTGCCGGCCAAACGTCCGCTAAATTCCCGCCTGAATACCCGAAAACTGGAAACAACTTTCGGTTTACGGTTGCCACCCTGGCAATTGGGGGTGTCGCGTGTCATTCATGAGATAGTTAAGTTATGAGCTTGAGGGTGGGAGGGTAATGGCCTGGTAAGGGATTGCTACTACGTCTGTAGCATAGGAGCATGTTGGTGTTTTCCTCATAATTCGGTCGCGATAGATGCGAGAAGCTTAAGGAAAAAAACAATGAATAATCCAGAAGAACACAAAAAAAATGGCGAATTTGATAAACCGGCAAGTTTTGAAGAAGTCCTTCGGAAAGAGCGTGAGAAAATTGGCTCAGAAAATAAACTGATCGGATTGGCTTTCTCAGGCGGTGGAATACGAAGTGCGACGTTTAATTTAGGTTTGATACAAGCCTTAGCGAAGAAAAAGCTTTTGCATCGATTTGATTACTTGTCTGCTGTTTCAGGCGGTAGCTATATCGGATCATGGTTGATTTCATGGGCTTATCGTGAGAAAGAAACCAATCCGACTGATCTGAAAAGTGGCATTGAGCTGGTGCAAGACAAGCTGAATGCTGATGGTGTTTCAGATCAGAGTCATAAAAATGCAGAGCCCAGGGAAATATCATGGTTGCGTCGACACAGTAATTATTTGACGCCAAGAAAAGGCATTTTTTCGATCGATACACTGACCGATCTGACCTATCATGTTCGAAATGTTCTTTTGTCTAGCGTAGTTATCGGGCTTTTTGCTTTTGGAGCTATGGCGTTATTTGCAGCGTTGATGCTTTCTGTCGGTGAATATGTCATGAAACAATCTGTCGTTGGAATAGAGCTTGCTTTGATCGCCCAGGTTTTGGGGTTGATGATAGGTTTTTTTGCAACAGCAAGGATGTGGTTTTATATGCCTTTGGTAGGAGGAACACTGAAAGATCAGCCCTATAAATCCTTCTCCGGTAAAGAACACACAGTAACCACTATTGCACTGGCAATTACACTGTTTGCAATCAGTCTAGGGATTCTAGGGCCACAATCTGCTGGTTTAGAATGGATATTACCCCTAGGGTACTGGATAGCAACCTTATCCGGCATTTTTCTTGCGTGGCGACACATTCAGAAAGGAACGGTTGTTGCACAACCCAATTGGACATGGCTGGGTTGGAGTGCATTCATTGGGGCCTTGCCGTTAGGATTCTTAGGATGGTTGCTGCCAAAAATTCCGGAGTGGATCAATGGCATTTTATTTATTCATGCCGGAGGATTGCAGTCTGATTCAATCTGGTTTCTAGCCGGAATTGTAAATCCCATTGTTTGCCTATTGTTGACCTTGGCTGTTTCCATTCATTTGGGATGTATCGGACATGCGGTTTCCTCTGAAGCTTATTTTTGGATTAGTCGCGTGGCTGCTCGAATGGCTCAATTTTCATTGGCTTTTGCGTTGCCCGCGATTATTTTTCTTTTTTTTCCGCCACTGTTTGATTGGCTTGATGCGACAATCGCCGCAAGTGGTTATGTCGCTATCTATGCAATCGCAATTCGTTGGCTTGCCGCTTCAAGCAGTATGATGGGTTCGAGTGCAAATCAGGCATCGAAGTCGGCAACAATGCTTAAAGATATTTTGGTTTCCACGGCTCCCTTTATTTTAATTCTGGCTTTGGCTGGACTCGTGTCGTTAGGGGTGCGTACCAGTTTTGAGAACGAAGAAATGTAAGCTCCCAATCCAGCCACCT
>DJMI01000118.1 GCA_002435335.1 Nitrosomonas sp. UBA6494 | reverse complement strand
GTTTTATGGCCGATGAGTTAAGGTATTTTTTTGTTGAGTTATCGTGAGGAAGTAGATGGAAGGTTTTTTTCTTGGGCGTCAGCCGATTCTGGATCGTAGCCAGAACATCGTTGCCTATGAATTACTTTTTAGGCAAGGAGAGGCTACAAATGCAGCAAACATAACCAATACCGATGCATTATCAGCATTGTCCAACGTAATCATCAATGCTTATTGCCAATTAGGTATTCAAAATGTGCTTGGTAAGCAACGCGGCTTCATTAATGCAACCGCTGAGTTGATCATGAGCGACATTATTAGTCTATTGCCTCCAAAGCATGTGGTGTTGGAGCTCAAGGAAACCGAAATTATTACGCCGGAGTTGTTGCGACATTGTAATGAATTGAAACAGAAGGGCTATCAATTTGCATTGGATTCCGTTGTTGAGATTAATAGCCAGGTTGAACTTTTGCTTTCCTTGGTAAGTGTCGTCAAGGTCGCTGTTCTTGATATGGAGAAGGACAAATTGGCGCGGCTAGTTGCACAGCTCAATCGATGGCCGGTCTTGTTATTGGCATTGAAAGTAGAGAGTCGGGAGCAAGAAGCTTATTGTATGCAATTGGGATTCCAAATGTTCCAAGGTTTCTATTTTGCAAAACCAGAGGTATTAAAGGTTAAGCGAGCTGACCCGGGTAAACTGTCGCTCCTGAAGCTGCTTACTCTCGTTATGGGTGATGGTGAGGTTGAAGAAATAGAAAAAGAATTTAAACATCAACCTGGATTGAGCTATAACTTGATGCGAATGGTAAATTCGGTTGCAAATGGATATCCTCAGAAAATTAACTCAATTAAGCAAGCGGTTATAATGCTTGGCCGTAAGCAACTGCAAAGATGGATACAATTATTGCTGTATACCACCGACAAAGCAGGTGACAATATGTCTGGTGCACTGCTTCAAACAGCGGCAGCGCGCGGTAAATTAATGGAATTAATTGCCGCTGCTGAACGCCCTCACGATAAGAATCATCAAGAAAGAGCATTTATGGTTGGAATCCTTTCTTTGCTTGATGTATTGCTTGGCATTGAAATGCAGCAGATTGTGGACAAGCTGGAAATTCCAGACGATATGAACCAGGCGCTATTGACTCGTGGCGGCCGTTTGGGGCAGGCGCTGAATTTGGTGGAAGAAAATGAGAAGGGTGATATGTCGAAGATACAACCAATAGTCGACGAGCTCGGATTCTTAAGTTTGAACGAATTTTCTGATATTGAAATACAGGCAATTGGATGGGCTAATCGGATCGGTGAGACTGTGGCTTAGTTTCGTGGTTTGTTTGTGTAAATTTACCGTTATTACAAGTTACAAATTATCAATTTGTTGCTTGCAGAAAGAAGTTTAAAAAATTCAAGCATAATTTTCCCTGCTTATAGTACTAAAGTTACTATAGGTTCTGTCGTTAACCAACTGAGTATAAAAAACATCCATGCTAATTTGATGGTGTGGAGGTTATTAACTAATAACGTACTGTTAGATTAAATTGCCTCATTTGCAGTGCTATTCAAAACGTACGGGAAGGAGAGAATTTATGGTAGGAATTCCATTAGCTAGCAATAAAGATAATCATACCGCCATAGATGAAATAGCGACGGCTGATAGGAATAATATTACACAAAATTCTGATGTCATTGAGTATTTAATGAATATCAAGGGAGAATTAAATCAGGTTGATCGGCTTGTTAGTGATGCGGTTAATAATCTGGTTATAAATTTTAAGTACATTAGTAAATTAACTAAATCGCATCATGACATGGTTTTGGCGATTGAGAAAATGGCTGCACCGGAAGGCAGTAAAAATATTCTTACTTTGCTGGACAAGCAAATGACAATTGCTGACAAGATTGAGCAGGAATTGGAAATGGCGGTAACTTCACTGCAGTTTGGCGACTTGGTTACGCAATTGCTTGCACATACTGCTCGACAAGTAGAGATATTAAATATTGAATTACAACGTGCTAATCATGCCAGTGATTTGAGAAGCGCGGGTGATTATGATGCAATACAAGCAGGAATCTCTCGTGCTGTAAATATGGCAAAGGCTAAAAATAAAAAAAAGCCAGTTGTTCAGCAAGGAATGCAAATGGGCGAAATTGAGTTATTTTGAAAGTCGCCTTAGGTTATGTTTTTAAATAATGATTCAACATATTCGCGTGAGGAGTAGGGTAAATGACAAAAACAATACTTGCAGTGGATGATTCTGCATCGATACGGCAAATGGTCGCTTTTACACTAAAGGGTGCAGGGTATGAAGTCATTCAAGCTGTAGACGGGCAAGATGCTTTGGATAAGGCGAATGTGCACAATGTTAATTTGGTGTTAACGGATATTAACATGCCACGTATGGATGGTTTGAAGCTGCTGGAAACATTACGAAATTTGACGCACTATAAAACCATTCCCATTTTGATGCTTACAACCGAATCAGATAATGAAATTAAAGCAAAGGGCAGAGCTGCAGGTGCGACAGGTTGGTTAGTCAAGCCTTTTGATCCTACGCGGTTGCTCGAAGTAATTGCAAAAGTCATAGGCTAAATTTGATCATTTGATTGATAGATATTTGCCGATACACTGAATTTAAATTGTTTTTTGGGGATTGAGCGAGTTTATTGCTTCTGTTCGTTAATTTGCTAATTTTTTTTGGTGCTATCTTAATAAAATCCTAATTTGAAGCAGGGTTACTCATGAGCGCAGATCTTGAACAATTTTACGAAATTTTCTTCGAGGAATCTTCAGAATTGCTGGCGGACATGGAGGCATGTTTGCTTAGGTTAGATGTTAATTCGCCTGATTTGGAAGATTTAAACGCTATATTCCGTGCTGCTCATTCCATAAAAGGCGGTGCAGGCACATTTGGTTTTACAGATATGACGGAGATGACGCATATGTTGGAAACACTGTTGGATAAATTGCGTAAAGGCGAACTAGAGGTACGCAGTGAAATGATTGATGCTTTTCTCAAGGCGGGTGATGTCATAAAAGACCAGTTGGCCGGACACCGTGGCGAGGGACAGGCAGATCCTAAGCTGGCTGAAGAGGTTTGTGAGGAGCTAAAGCGATTATGTGAAGAAACTCAAACTTTATCATCGGAATCTGTGAAATCAGTCGAAACAAAGAGTGAAGAGATACCGATTAGCGAGTCGATCAGTTCTACCTCCGAAATTATATCCGAGCAGTTGTCGCCAACAGATGATTCTGCAAATGAAACTTACCGAATTGAGTTCAATGGCAGTGATTTGGCGGAATCTGTTTTGACACATTTGATGTCCAATTTAAGATCATTGGGAAATCTCGATAATTTAACATCCGAAACTGGGAAGGGGCATTATCAGTTAAGGCTGAGAACTAACAAAAGTGAGGAAGATATCTGGGAGACATTGGCTTTTGTGGTTGACCCTGGAAATCTGAAAATAGAAAAAGAATCAACGGAAAAGAAACCGGAAGTTAAGTCGCATCATGTTGAAGAACCAAAGCAGCATTCTTCCATAACTGCTGATTATGGTTTTTTTCCTGGTGCGCCCGCTGCGCCAATTGAAACGCCTTCAGCAGGGCAGCAGCCTGCTGAGAATTCCAAAAGCGATTCTCAAATTGCTTCCAAATCACAAACAAAAGCTACTGCTGCAGCTCCTGCAAGTGAAACCTCTTCAATCAGGGTCAGTGTAGAGAAGGTCGATCAGATGATTAACTTGGTCGGTGAATTGGTAATTACACAAGCAATGCTTGCACAAACCGCATCTCAACTTGATCCAGTAGTTTTTGAGAAATTATTAAGTGGTCTCAATCAGTTGGAGAGAAATACACGTGATCTGCAAGAATCTGTGATGTCTATTCGCATGATGCCAATCAGTTTCGTATTTAGTCGTTATCCGCGAGTTGTACGCGATCTGGCGGCTAAGCTCAATAAGCGAGTCGAATTGAGGACGATTGGTGAAAATACGGAGCTTGATAAAGGTTTGATTGAGAAAATCGCTGATCCTTTGACACATTTGGTGAGAAATAGTTTGGATCATGGCATTGAAGTGGCCGAGAAACGTATTGCAGCAGGTAAGCCCGCTCAAGGCACTATAACTCTGAGTGCATTTCATCAGGGAGGAAGTATTGTAATTGAGGTCAGCGACGATGGTGCGGGGTTAAATCGGGAAAAAATCCTGGAAAAAGCACGCGAGAGAGGCTTGCCTGTGCACGATGGCATGACAGACCAAGAAGTTTGGTTGCTGATTTTTGAAGCAGGTTTCTCTACGGCTGAAAAAATAACAGATGTGTCCGGACGTGGGGTCGGAATGGATGTGGTTAAGCGTAACATACAAAGTATGGGAGGGCGTATTGATATTGAATCCGCATTGGGTGTCGGAACGCGTATGTCGATTCGTTTACCTTTAACATTAGCAATTCTCGATGGATTGTCGGTGGCGGTGGGAGATCAGATGTTTATTGTTCCGCTTAACAATATTACGGAATCATTACAACCTAGTGCTGAAGATATTAAAACGGTTAGTGGGGAAGGTCGTTTGGTACAGGTGCGCGGAGAATATCTGCCTGTAATCGCCTTACATGAGATTTTTAACCTTCGTCCTAAAGTTACAGACGTTCACAGGGGAATACTGGTGATTCTTGAAGCCGAAAATCAGAAAGCTGCATTATTCGTCGATGATTTGATCGGACAGCATCAAGTTGTTATCAAAAGCCTTGAAAGTAACTATCGGCGGGTGCAAGGTGTGTCTGGTGCGACAATCATGGGTGACGGTAAGGTGGCGCTCATTCTCGATACAGCCGCACTGGTAATGGCATCACAACAAGAGTTTGTATAAGCGCAAAAGCTGCGTGAATAATTTTCTTCTTAAATTAGAGATATAGATTAAAGGAGTATAGCTATGTCACAAATACAGTCGGTTGCAACGGTATCACCGTCTTCAATAGAGTCGGTAAAGAGTGAAGTAACCAATGAATTCCTAACTTTCCGATTAGGTGCGGAAGAATATGGAGTGGATATTCTGAAGGTACAAGAAATTCGTGGTTATGATGCGATTACGCAGATTGCAAATGCACCGGTTTTTGTTAAAGGTGTCATTAATTTGCGTGGGGTGATCGTGCCGATCGTTGATATGCGAATTAAATTTGGGTTGGGTGAGGCCGAGTACGATCAATTTACAGTAGTTATTATTTTAAACGTTGCGGGGCGTGTGGTAGGAATAGTGGTTGATGCCGTCTCGGATGTAATAAGTTTAGAGCAGGAGCAATTGCGTCCTACGCCAGGCATGGGCTCCATTATTGATACCGAGTACATTATGGGTCTGGGAACGCTTGATGAACGAATGTTGATTTTGATCGATATTGAAAAGTTGATGGCGAGTAGTGCTATGGGATTAATTGAGAGCGGTTTTAATTAGTGTAATCGTTATATAAGTTTAAACTGAGACTCAAGATGCTCAGTTGTAGTACATAAGCCTAGCTTCTTTGTTAATTTGCTTCCCCTAGTAAGAGTCTTGTCAAAATCACAGGCGATGAGTTAGTCAAAGTAGGGATAGATGGAAGCAAGCTTTCCATTCATGACGAATCATGATTAAAACCTACAGTTGTATTTCATGGAATTTTCTTGGATAAACAGCACAATGATCATGTGCTGCTAATTGCTTGTTATATCTTATCTAATCTCACAAAGGTTATTATTCAAATATGATTTCAGAGGATAAAGATAGTTCTGATAACAGGGCACGTGAATATTCGTTTACACAAGCAGATTTCGATCGTGTTAGAAAACTGATCTATAAACATGCGGGTATTTCGCTATCGACGGGTAAACAAAATATGGTTTACAGTCGGCTGGCGCGGCGGTTGCGTGCTACGGGCATGCAGAGTTTCAATGATTATTTAAATTATCTGGAACGCGGTAATTCCGAAGAGTGGGAAGCATTTACCAATGCGCTTACAACAAACTTAACGGCTTTCTTTCGTGAACAGCATCATTTCCCGATGCTTGAAAGACATGTTGATAAGCGTAAGAATCAAGGCAAGATTCAATTATGGTGCAGTGCTTCATCAACCGGTGAAGAGCCTTATTCAATGGCGATGGCGATGGTTCAAGCATTCAAAACGTTCACCCCTCCCGTTCATATTTTGGCGACAGACTTGGATACCAATGTGCTTGCAAAGGCGCAAATGGGTATTTATCCAATGGATAAGCTAGAAAAGCTTCCGCAGGATAAGCTTAAGCAATTCTTTCTAAAGGGAAAAGGAGCGCATGCCGGATCGGCTCGCGTCAGACCAGAGTTACGAAACATGATTACGTTTCGGCAGCTAAATTTGCTTGATGAGAATTGGCCGATACGGGGTCCCTTCGACGCGATTTTTTGCCGCAATGTTATGATTTATTTTGATAAAGAGACTCAGTATAAAATTCTGAAGAAGTTTGTGCCGCTTTTGGCGCCTGATGGATTATTGTTTGCAGGTCATTCGGAGAGTTTCCAGCATGCAATCGATTTATTCAAATTGCGAGAAAAAACTGTTTATGAGTTAGCCAATAAAACGAGGTAGTGATATGACCGCAATATTTGATGAACATTTGGCTACAAATTTTTATTTTGATAAGAATTTTAATAGTGAGGCGGTCAAGCTGTTACCTGGAGAGTATTACGTAACAGATAAAGATATGTTGTTGGTGACCGTGCTTGGTTCATGTGTCGCTGCTTGTATTCGTGATTGTTATAGTGGAATTGGAGGAATGAATCATTTTATGCTTCCGGATGCCGGAGCAGATGAAGGCAATCCGCTAGCAGCTTCAGCACGTTATGGTACATATGCAATGGAGATTCTGATCAATCAATTGCTGAAGTTGGGTGCGCGACGTACCAATCTTGAAGCAAAGGTATTCGGCGGCGGTAATGTCCTAGATGGATTGACTGTTGCTAATGTTGGGCAGCGTAATGCAGATTTTGTTTTGAGATTTCTTAAAATGGAAAAGATCCGGGTAGTAGCGCAAGACCTGGTCGATATTTTTCCTCGTAAAGTCTATTTTTTTCCAAAAAATAGCAAGGTTATGGTTAAGAAATTGCGATCTATGCACAACAACACCATTTCGCAACGTGAGAAAGATTATAGTTCTCGCATCCAAAAAGTTGATTCCGGCGGTGATGTGGAATTATTTTCATAACGTTATTTACTTTCTGAAGTGAGCGAATACTATGAATAAAACGAGAGTCTTGATTATCGACGATTCCGCATTGATTCGAAAATTGTTGACAGAAATGATCAATAGTCAACCCGATATGGAAGCCATCGGATCTGCTCCTGATCCATTGGTGGCGCGAGAGATGATACGAGAAATGAATCCGGATGTGCTGACATTGGATGTGGAAATGCCAAAGATGGATGGTCTTGATTTCTTGGAAAAATTAATGAGATTGAGGCCCACGCCAGTAGTAATGGTATCAACACTTACCGAGAAATCTTCGGATATTACTTTACGGGCATTGGAACTGGGGGCTGTTGATTATGTTTCCAAGCCAAAAATTGATATTGCTGCAGGATTAAAAGAATATAGTAGTGAGATCGCAAACAAAATCCGCATTGCGAAGTCTGCGAGACTTAAAAGAATATCGGCATCACAGGCTACTAAGAGTGTTAATGCTGATGCGGTATTGCCAAGCGTTTCAAATCGAATTGCATCTACGGAAAAACTTATTATTGTTGGTGCTTCGACCGGAGGTACCGAGGCGATAAAGGATTTTTTAGTACGAATGCCGCCCGATTCCCCAGGCATTTTGATTACGCAGCATATGCCGGAGGGATTTACCAAATCTTTTGCCAATCGCTTGAACAGTCTTTGCAAGATCTCGGTTGTTGAGGCGCGTGGTGGTGAAAGAGTTTTGCCGGGACATGCATTCATTGCACCCGGGCATTCGCATTTGTTGCTAAAGCGCAGCGGTGCAAACTATATAACAGAATTAAATCAAGGAGAGCCAGTAAGTCGACATCGACCTTCTGTTGATGTACTATTTCGTTCGGCGGCCAATTGCGCCGGAAAGAATGCGATTGGTGTAATTATGACCGGTATGGGAAAGGATGGCGCTGCAGGAATGCTTGAAATGCATAAAGCTGGTGCCTATAATTTCGCACAAGATGAAGCAAGTTGTGTGGTTTTTGGAATGCCGAAAGAAGCAATTGCTGCGGGTGGCGTCAACGAAGTAGTGCCGTTGAAAGATATGGCAAGAAGTGTGCTGGCTAAGATTGCAAGTATGGGTTCGCACGGCAATCGAGTTTAATATTAACTTTCGAGGGCAGTGGCAGTAATATAACTGCATAAATGCATCATAATTTGATTCTTGATTTGAGGTGAGACACATCGTCAATGAAAAGGATAATTGCTCAGTATTTTATAGTTGCAGCGATAAGTCTATTAGTTAGCTGTAGTTCCATTCAAGAAAAGCCTTCGATCCGCTCTGATCCGAGGCCGATTGTCAAACCAGATGTCGGGTATAGTGTGCATGCACTTTATTCTCAATATCATGAATGGCAAGGGGTGCGGTATCAACGAGGCGGAATGAGTCAGCGAGGAATAGATTGCTCTGGTTTCGTGCATGTGACGTTTAAGTCCAAGTTTGGTAAACATTTACCACGGACGACGTATATGCAATCGCAGCTGGGAAGGGAAGTTAGGAAAACTGAACTTAGACCCGGGGATTTGGTTTTTTTTAGAACAGGACCAGCATCAAGGCATGTGGGAATATACCTTGAGAAAAACAAGTTTCTACACGCATCTGAGAGAAACGGCGTTATGATTTCCCGCTTGGACCATGTTTACTGGAAATCCAATTATTGGAAATCAGTTCGCATTTGATAATGCGCCGGTTTGATAATTATTTCTCATGAAGATGTCATCAGATCAATGATTTGATCATGGTGATGACAGGTTTTGTATTAGGTTTGATGCCACGCCATAGATAAAATGATTCGGCTGCTTGCTCAACAAGCATCCCGATTCCATCAGCGATTTGTTGTGTTCCTTGATGTTGTGCTAATTTTAGAAAGCGTGTGGGTTCTCGGCTATACATCATGTCGTAAGCCAGGATTGCTTGAGTGAAAATATCCGATGGTAGTGAGGGCAGCTCGTCATATAGACTGGCAGAAGTTGCATTGATAATAATGTCAAATTTCTCACCGGCAAAGCGCATAAAATTGCCCGAATCCATATTCCCGTGAGAATTAAAAGATTCTTGTAATGTTTGAGCTTTTTGCGGAGTGCGGTTTGCGATTACCAATTGTGAAGGTTTTTTTTGCAGCAATGGGAATATAACTCCCCTTGCAGCTCCGCCAGCGCCCAAAAGCAATATGCGTTTGCCTTCAATCGCTATACCTAAATTCTCTATAATGTCGCGCACCAATCCGGCACCGTCGGTATTGTCACCGAGAATTTCATTGTCTTCAAATTTAATTGTGTTTACAGCTTGCGCGATTTCGGCGCGCTCGGTCAAGTGGGTCGAAAGCCGATAGGCTTCCATCTTGAAAGGAACTGTAATGTTTAATCCTCTTCCACCTTCGCGGCGAAAATTTTCAACGATTGCTTGAAATCCGTCCATTGGAGCTAATAATGCAGTGTACTGCATGGATTGGTTGGTTTGTTGAGCAAAAGCAGCATGAATTAGCGGAGATTTACTGTGCGAAATAGGATTGCCGACAACGGCGTAAGAATCAAGCATAACGAGTAAGTAAATAAGTTATTGAATCGTGATTAACGGCTAAACAACATATCTGTTGAAGCGAATACCCAGGTGCGGGTGATATGCAAAATATCAGTATCCCGGCTAATATCTGGCGGAAATGGAGCAAATCCGTTTTTTCCAGCAAGCTTCACGATATTAATTGCAGCATCGTCGAGGATTTTCTTGCCGGAAGAACGATTTATCTCAATAGAATCCAAGGTTCCATCGGATCGAATACCCACAGTGAGCTGTAAATTACCATAAAGCTTTTCTTTTCGAGCGGCTTCAGGGTAGTTCAAATTGCCGATACGTTCTACTTTCATGCGCCAATCTTCAACATATCGTGCAAAACGATATTCTTTTGTGCGTGCACCGATAAATTTACGTTTTGGGCGTTTCTGGTAGCTGTCATGGTCCTGATCGATCTGTGCTTTAAGACGTGCTAGATCCAAACTGCGTAGCATTAATTCGGTAGCATCCGATGTGATTGCCGGGTTTTTTTCAGTTTCATTTTTGGTGGGACTGAATTCTGGGATTTGCGGAATTTCACCTATTGCTGTCATGAGCTTTTGAGTTTCTTGCTCCAAATCTTGGATTCTTTGTTGCACTGCTTGCTCATTTTGATGTGGTTTGGTTTTTGGTAATACGGGTAGTGGCGTTTTGGCTTGGCGATTTAAATCGGTATTGCCGCCGCCATCCAGGTTGTCTTGAGCGAGTAATTGGGCTTCCTTCGGTTTGGTTGGGGTTTTATTGTTCACCAGCACAACTTCCAGAGATGCGGCGGTTTTGTCAAATTTCGGCTGCGGGAATTCGAATGTGATTCCGAAAAGAATAGCAATGTGCAGCAGTAAAGAGGCGATCAGCGCTATGTTCAGACGCTTGATCCGAAGTCGTTGATAATCCACTGATGTCGGTAAAGAGGATTTTTGCGTGTACTCGGTGACAGTCAAAAGATCAGCCCTTGGAAATTAAATCTAAGCAATCTATTGTAAGTATATTTTAGGTAACAACCTGCGTCTTGTCACATTATTTCAGTCCTGTTTTTGCAGGAATTCCGCATGTAGCGTACGATCAAACAAATCTATTTCGGATATCTTGAGTTGGACGTAAGTGCCCGGTGTTAATTCAGGAAGAGATGGTACGCGAATTACGAGCGGGATATGATCCAATTTAACGAAATTTTCTTTTATCACTTGAGCACTGATGATTTGGATACGTTCTTGCAATAACCAGCGCAAACACCAATAGCGCTCCATTGCTCGTTGAAATTCTCCATAAATTCCATAAGCTGTTTCAAAATCCCGTATGGCAATTAAGAGTGCATGATTTTCACGCGAATAGGGTGGAGGTTCTTGACGTATCATGGCGACTATCTGTCGCTGATTAACTAAATCAACGTAACGTCTAACCGGTGAACTGCTCCATGCGTATTGCGACACACCCAGTCCTTGATGAGGAGCAGGGGAGGTGCTCATTTTGACTTTGCCATTGGCCTGACTGCGAAAGATGCCGGTAATGCCTGCATCGGTTAATTGTTTTCCCCATTCGGTATTAGCATAAATCATTAGCTCAGAAACTACCTTGTCAATTGGAGAACCTCGCCTTCGCTCGATAATTTTGACATGATCATTATTGATATCAAAGCTATAATCAATTTTATCGTTGTTGCTGTCATTAGCTTTCCCGCGCTGATTCTCCAATTTGCTTGCAAATTTCCATAGCAAATAAAGTTCATCGCGAAAAGTATGGTCGAAAGTTCCCTGACTTAATGCTGTTTCGTTGAAATGTTGCTCCAGAATATTGTGACGAAGGTTGGCGGCAATGCGAACTTGTTCGATCCGACTTTCAGTTGCGGTCACAGTAAAATCATCGGACACATTAAGGTATAACGATAGTGTCGAGCATAAGGTATTTTCAGCTAATGAGAAGCGATCGATTACCGTTTCCGGCAGCATGGTAATTTTTCTGCCAGGTAAATAAACCGTTGACAAGCGGGTTGCCGCAATTTTATCGAGAACGGAATCTGGAACAATGCCTAGAGCCGGTGCGGCGATATGGATACCAATACGAAAGCTGCCAAATGGAAGTCGTGTTATAGAAAATGCGTCATCAATTTCAGTGGTTGAAGCATCATCGATACTAAACGCATTAACATTTGCTTCCGGCAAATCAGAAAAACTGGTAGTCAAAGCTTGTTGGATTTCGGGATCACTAAAGCCTATGCCAGTGGGAAAATATTCCCAGACAAACTGGTTGAAGTGATAATCATGTGACGATGGAATGGCACCGCATTTTTCCAGCAATTTGACGACCGAGAGTTTCTTTTCAGTGCAAACAATCTCTAATGCTTTCCATTCGATAGTGCTTTTATCGGGTTGATAAAGTAAATTTTGTTTCAGTGGCTCATATTCAGAAGGTAGAACAAATTGACTAAGTTGAGCTACATAGTGTGCCTGTTGTTCGGCCAGAATGCGTTTTCTTTCCTGGCTTGCCAATGCAGCTTTTAGTGCTTCTGGGGGCGCAGCCTTGTAACGCCCGTGTCCTTTTTTATAGAAATACATGGGGGCATTTTGAAGCAAGAACAGAGTTGCAGCTGCTTCCACTGCATTCGGAGCATGACCGAAGTAATCTGTCGCTAAATCAGTGCTAGTGAATTCGGTTTCCTGAACGCAGCATTCCCAGAGAAAATCGGGATCCAATTCATCGGTTAATTTTTGTACATGCTGCATAAATTCAGCAAGTGGCGGCGCTTCAAAACGAAATAGAACTGATGCTGCTTTGATCTTTGAACGTTTTCCGTGTAAAGCCTCAATTTGTAGTGAAGTATTGTTGTCGGCGAGAATAGCGCCAATCTTGAAGGTTCCGGCTTCTTCATAGAAAACGTTCATGGGATTGATTTTACTGTTTCAGTGGAGTAGTGAATTAGATCGTGGCATTGAAGACAGAGCGCCTTCAAACGAGCATAATGCATTATATACTATACGAGATAGCAGGAACGTCAGTCGAAAAAATCATGCGATGTAGAGTGTAAAAAATTTTCAGGCGGTGTCGTTTAGCGCGCTGGCCAGTTACTCCAAATTAATTCCGGAACGAATTCAATCTGTTTGATGTTTTCTAACAAAAGATCGAATGGCTTCACTAAGTTCGGTATTAGGCAATGAAGTCGCCAATTGGTTTAGATATTTTTTGCCGGTCTCGCTAAGTTTGATATTTTTTTCTTTGTTTCCGTTGGTTACAGATTTCTTTGTATTAGTTGCTGTGTGATTTACTTGCACCGATATTTGAAATGAAGTAACTTCCCAACCGCGTTGTTGCAGCTTCACAAGCAATGAGGGCAGAATCTGCTTAAGCTTTGAAGCAATGGCGCTATTATCAACCAAGACAGTAAGTTTGCCCGCGTTAATTTGTCCAATGGTGCAATAGGGCGCCAGCTGTTTGGGAATAAGTTGTTTGAACGTTAATTGATTCTTATGAATGACATGAGCTCGTGCAAATACTTGTGCATAATCTTGCGATTCACCCAGAATGCTGAAATAAGAATCGATTTTATGGAGCTTCATGATTGTTTGATGTTACGTAATAATTCCTAAGAAGCAGGCGATGAATATTATTTTTATTTCCAATAGCTCAGGACGGGCGCGCAAGCTAACACTAACAAAAAAATCTATCACCTTACTGGCCGGTATTTTTCTTTTAATTGTCATGATCTTGGCGTTGATTCTGAATTTTGTCTCACTTCGGTATGCCGATCGAGTCGAATTGCCGCTTTTAAGAGCATTATTGGTTAGTCCTCAAGAAGAGAAACATAATAAAATTCAAATGCATTTGCAAGACAATTTAAATATAATGGCGAGCAAACTCGGGCAGATGCAAGCACATTTATTGCGCTTGGATGTATTGGGTAACCGATTGGCGGAAGCTTCAGGAATAAGATCAAAGGATCTGCAATTTATTCAATCCCCTGGGCAAGGCGGTCCATATAATGAGTTGTTTGCTGAAGAATTAAGTCTTGAAGAATTCAATAATAAGCTACATGAGTTGTCGGTGATGCTGGATGAAAGAACAGATAAATTGGGCGCGCTGGATTCGTTGTTGCGTTACGGCAGGATAACCAAGTTTGTTCTGCCTTCCGAGATGCCGATTGAAACGGATTGGTTTTCTTCCGGTTATGGTTATCGTATTGATCCTTTTACTGGTAAAAGGGCATTCCATGAGGGGGTGGATTTCTCAGCGGAAATCGGAACACCGATAAAAGCTGCTGCGGGCGGTGTAGTGATCTTTTCGGAACGTCACCCTGAGTATGGTAATATGATTGAAATCGATCATGGTGATGATTTGGTTAGTCGTTATGCTCATGCCTCAAAACTTATGGTGAGTTTAGGTGATGTGGTGCTGCAAGGCCAGAAAATAGCGGAAGTCGGTAATACCGGGAGATCATCGGGTCCTCATTTGCACTTCGAAATTCGGCATAAAAACAAACCGCAAAATCCATCCAGATTCCTGAAAAAACCGAGTTAATAAATTGAAATTTTGATATTTTAAATGCTTAGGGTGAGACGCATGCTCACCCTTTGTTTTTGGAAAGCTTGTACAAATCAAACACAGAATTTTAGGAAATTTATGCTAGGTAATTTACTTAAGAAAATTTTTGGCAGCCGAAATGATCGGATGATTCGAGAGTGCTATCGAACTGTTGACGTCATTAACGGTATGGAATCAACGATCGCTGCATTATCTGATACAGAATTAAGCGCAAAGACTGATGAGTTTAAGCAGCGGATTCAAAACGGCGAAGAGCTAGACGATTTGTTACCGGAAGCGTTTGCGGTTGTTCGAGAAGCGGGTAAACGCGTGCTCGGAATGCGTCATTTTGACGTGCAGCTCATCGGGGGGATGGTGTTGCATGGTGGGAAAATTGCTGAAATGCGCACAGGGGAAGGAAAAACCCTCATGGCAACTTTGCCGGCATATTTGAATGCGTTATCAGGTAAAGGCGTTCATATCGTAACTGTGAATGACTATTTAGCTAAGCGTGATGCCGATTGGATGGGCAAAATCTATCGCTTTCTGGGTATGAATGTCGGTGTCATTTATTCGCAGATGCCGCAAAACGAAAAGCAAGCGGCTTATGCCATGGATATAACCTATGGTACCAATAACGAATATGGATTCGATTATTTGCGTGACAATATGGTTGCACACGCGGAAGAGCGTGTGCAGCGTCAGCTTAATTTTGCGATTGTCGATGAAGTTGATTCTATTCTGATTGATGAGGCACGTACACCTCTGATCATTTCCGGTCAAGCGGAAGGCGACACTGAAATTTATACCCGCATTGATGCACTGATTCCGAAATTATTGCGACAAGAAACTGAGAATGGTGAAGGGGATTTTAGTGTTGATGAGAAATCTCATCAGGTTACGCTAAGCGAAGCAGGTTTTGAGCATGCGGAAAAATTATTAGCAGCTGCCGGCTTGTTAAAACCAGGAACCAGTCTCTATGATCCGGCGAATATCACTTTAATTCATTACTTGAATGCCGGTTTGCGTGCGCACAATTTATATTTCCTCGATCAACACTATGTCATACAAAATGGTGAAGTAGTAATTGTCGATGAATTTACCGGACGATTAATGGCGGGTCGCCGCTGGTCGGATGGATTGCACCAAGCGGTAGAAGCGAAAGAGGGTGTGGCAATTCAAAAGGAAAATCAAACACTTGCTTCTATAACCTTTCAGAATTATTTTCGAATGTATCAGAAGCTTTCCGGGATGACGGGTACTGCCGATACCGAAGCTGCTGAATTTCAGCAGATTTACGGATTGGAGACGGTGATTATACCGACCCATCGACCGATGATTCGAGAAGATCGAATGGATTTGGTATATCGAACATCAAAAGAAAAGAATGATGCCATCATTCAGGCAATTAAGGAGTGTTATGAATCCGGTCAACCGGTATTGGTTGGTACGACTTCCATTGAAAACAATTTGTTACTTTCCAAGTTGTTGGAGCGTGAAAAATTGCCGCATCAAGTTCTGAATGCAAAGCAACATGCCAGTGAAGCAAACATTGTCGTGCAAGCCGGCCGACCTAAAATGATTACCATTGCAACCAATATGGCCGGACGCGGTACCGATATCGTATTAGGGGGTAATCCCGAACCGGAAATTGAGCGAGTACGTCAGGACGAAAAAATCAGTGAAGTGGAAAAAGAACAGCGCATCAAAGAAATTTACCAAAATTGGGAAAAAATTCACGAAGAGGTATTAGCCAAGGGTGGGTTGCATATCATTGGCACAGAACGGCACGAGTCACGCCGTGTGGATAATCAATTGAGGGGGCGTTCAGGAAGACAAGGAGATCCGGGATCCAGTCGGTTTTATCTATCGTTGGAGGATCCGTTGTTGCGAATTTTTGCATCCGATCGTGTCGCCAGCATCATGACAAAATTGAAGATGCCTGAAGGAGAGGCGATAGAACACCCATGGGTTACGCGTGCCATTGAAAATGCACAACGCAAAGTAGAAGCTCGAAACTTCGATATGCGTAAGCAATTGCTTGAGTTTGACGATGTCGCCAATGATCAACGTCAGGTTATTTATCAGCAGCGCAATGAATTGTTGGAAGCACAGCAAAACATTACAGACACGATCGTGGCGATGCGTGAAAGCGTTCTTACCACAGCTTTTAACTTGCATATCCCACCGCAGAGTATCGAAGAACAATGGGATGTGGTCGGATTGGAAAAAGCGCTGGCAAACGACTATCAGCTACACTTTCCATTACAACAGTGGCTAGAGCAAGAATCTGAATTACATGAAGAAAGTCTTTTGCAGCGAATATTGGATCTTGCTGAAGGGCAATATCAAGCAAAAGTGCAGCAAGTTGGCGCTGAGATCATGCATCATTATGAGCGTGCTGTAATGTTGCAGTGCTTGGATTCCCATTGGCGCGAGCATTTGGCTGCTTTGGATCATTTGCGTCAAGGAATTCATTTGCGCGGATATGCACAAAAGAATCCCAAGCAAGAATACAAACGTGAGGCATTTGAGCTTTTTACCAATATGCTCGAAGAAGTCAAAAATGAAGTCACAAAAATACTTTTGACAGTACAAATTAGAAACGAGCAGCAAGTCGAAGCAGTGACAGAAACGCTGCGTACCCCAGAGAATATTCAACTCCAACATGAGGAATTTAACGAAGCAACGGATGATCAAGTACTTGCTAACGCAGGTGTGCGGGGCGAAAAAGCGCAACCAGTCATACGTCGGAATGAAAAAATTGGGCGAAATCAACCATGTCCTTGCGGATCAGGGAAGAAATATAAACAGTGTCATGGAAAGATAAAATAGTATGTTGGATTGTTTTTTGTGCAAGAAATTAGGGTAAGCATTTTTTATCGTTTTTTGAGTGGGATTGTTTGCAGGCCGTTGAAAAACGTTTTCGAAGCAGCCGATGCAAGGCAAGAACAGGCGAAAAAGCGTAGTTTATGCATAATAAATGAGTATTTTGAACTTGTATTTAATGCTGCAGCGGTAACGCAGTTAGTTTTTCAACGGCCTGTTAGAAAGGTTTGTTTAATTTGGCGCTACCTATAAGATTTTTAAAATCATTAATCCGGTTATGGTATACTGCGCCCTTTTGAAGTTGGCGGTTGGTAAATATGGTGGTAGGACAGGTTGGGATTAAATAAAATTTTGCTTTTTATTGATAGCCTTATGTGAAAAATATTATTGATGGAATTTGAATATGGCGGATAGTTTCACTATTAATGAGAAGATGAGCGGCAGGAGGAAATTTTTGGTTGCCGCAACATCTGTAGCGAGTGGTGTCGCGGGCGCTGCAATTGCAACGCCCTTTTTATTGAGCATGATGCCAAGTGAACGCGCTAAAGCGGCTGGTGCTCCGATAGAGGTGGATATATCAAAACTTGAACCCGGTATGTTGCTTATGGTTGAGTGGCGCGGCAGGGTAGTATGGATATTGAATCGCACCCCTGAAATGCTGGCGACACTCGAGAAAGTTGAACCTGAATTGGCGGATCCGAATTCAGATAAAAAACAACAACCGGATTATGCGAAAAATCGGACGCGTTCTATTAAACCAGAAATTCTGGTTGCCGAAGGCATTTGTACCCACCTGGGTTGCTCACCTGTGTTCCGGAAAGATATTGCTCCCGCGGATCTCGGCCCTGATTGGCTAGGAGGCTTTTTCTGCCCATGCCATGGATCGAAGTTTGATTTGGCGGGTCGAGTATATAAAAGTGTACCGGCTCCAACGAATATGGTTGTGCCTCCTCATGTTTATTTGAGCGATACGCAACTTTTAATTGGATCTGAAAGTGAGGGATCTGCGTAAATGAGTACTTTATTGAATTCAATGCTTGAATGGATTGATAAGCGTTTTCCTTTATCGTCAAATTGGAAGGCGCATCTTTCTGAATATTATGCACCGAAGAATTTTAATTTCTGGTATTTCTTCGGTTCGCTGGCGCTGTTAGTTTTTGTCAATCAATTATTGACCGGTATTTTTCTAACGATGAACTATAAGCCGGATGCAAGTCAGGCTTTTGCATCAGTGGAATATATCATGCGCGATGTGGAATATGGCTGGTTAATTCGGTATATGCATTCTACCGGTGCTTCCATGTTTTTTGTCGTGGTCTATCTGCACATGTTCCGTGGCATGATGTACGGCTCTTACCGTAAACCGCGAGAGTTGCTGTGGTTGGTCGGTATGGCGATCTTCTTCGTATTGATGAGCTTGGCGTTTACCGGTTATATCTTACCGTGGGGTCAAATGTCATACTGGGGCGCGCAAGTAATCGTCAGCATGTTCGGTGCGATTCCGAGCATTGGAGATACATTGCAGCAGTGGTTGTTAGGTGACTTTACATTGTCTGATGCCGCTCTTAATCGTTTCTTTGCTTATCATGTAGTCACATTGCCTTTGGTACTGATTGTACTGGTATTCGTGCATATTCTGGCTTTACATGAAACAGGATCAAATAATCCAGACGGTATTGAAATTAAAGCAAACAAGAATCCAGTAACCGGTATTCCTGTCGATGGTATTCCGTTCCATCCCTACTACACGGTAAAAGATATTGTCGGCGTGGTTGTGTTTTTGTTTGTTTTCTGCGGAATTATTTTCTTTGCTCCGGAAATGGGGGGATATTTCCTGGAATATAATAATTTCATTCCTGCCAATACGTTGCAAACACCCGATCATATCGCACCGGTATGGTATTTCACACCTTACTATTCAATGTTGCGTGCGGTAACAGTCAATTTCCTCGGCATTGATGCGAAATTATGGGGCGTGATTCTGATGGCGGGCTCGGTGGTTATCTTCTGTTTCTTGCCGTGGCTGGATAGAAGTCCTGTTAAGTCAATACGCTATAAAGGGCCTTATTTCAAAATAGCATTAACGCTTTTTGTGATTAGCTTCTTTGTCTTAGGTTGGTTAGGAACGAAGTCTCCAACACCTTTATATACGTTATTAGCGCAAATCTTTACGATTATTTATTTTGCTTTCTTCATCTTGATGCCGTGGTATAGCAAAATAGATAAAACCAAGCCTGAACCAAAAAGACTACAAGAGTAAAAAAATGAAGAAGATAACGATAGCTTTATTAATCTTATGTATGACTCCGTTGAGTGTTATTGCCGGTGAATCCGGTATGCCTCTGGATCGGGCGCCGGTTGATATAACAGACAATGCTTCATTGAAACGCGGGGCGGAATCCTTTGTGAATTACTGCCTGACATGTCATGGCGCGAGTTATATGCGCTATAACCGTCATCGTGATATCGGTTATACCAATGAAGAAATCCTGGAAAAGTTAGTCTATACCGGCCAAAAAGTTGGTGACCTGATGGAATCTGCAATGCGCAAAAAAGAGGGTGAGGAATGGTTTGGTGTAGTCCCTCCTGATTTATCAGTTATTGCACGGGCTCGTGGTGCAGATTGGCTTTATACCTATTTGCGTGCTTTTTATCGGGATGATGCGACTGCGACCGGGTGGAATAATCTAGTTTTCGATCGCGTTGCAATGCCGCATGTTCTGTATGAAATGCAAGGTGAGCAAAAGCTGGTTGTTAAAGGCGATGATAAAAGCTTAGCGCTGGAGAAACCTGGAAAAATGAGCGCAGCCGATTACGACAAGTTTGTTGGTGACTTAGTCAATTATCTGGTTTATTTGGGTGAACCGCATGCCAAAGCTAGGATAGATTTGGGCATTAAAGTAATGCTATTCCTGCTTGGCATGTTTGTTTTATCCTATTTCCTGAAGAAAGAATATTGGAGAGATATTCATTGACATCAGACTTGCTGAATATATAAATACAAAGTCAGAGATTAGTTGTTATGATGACATTATATTCAACAGTCACTTGTCCCTATAGCCATCGGTGCAGGATAGTGCTGCACGAGAAGGATATGGATTTTCAAGTGATTGATGTCGATCCCAATAATAAATCGGAAGATCTCGCCGTAATGAGTCCCTACGGCAAAGCGCCTGTGTTGGTGGAACGCGATCTGGTACTTTATGAGTCGAACATCATCAATGAGTACATCGACGATCGCTTTCCCCATCCGCAACTGATGCCGGCGGACCCTGTTATGCGCGCACGTGCAAGACTGCTCCTATTTCGTTTTGAGCAGGAGCTGTTTTGTCACATCGATGCTTTTGAGGGTTCAGATCAAAAAGCGATAGACAAAGCACGCACAGTTATTGCAGAAAATTTAACGCTAATTTCACCCATTTTTGAAAAACAAAAATTCATGTTGGGAGATGAGTTCTCCATGCTGGATGTTGCAATAGCACCATTACTATGGAGATTGGAGCATTTTGGTATCAAGTTATCCAAGCAAGCAGCACCATTATTAAAGTACTCAGAAAGGTTATTTAGTCGACCATTATTCATTGATGCATTATCAGCTTCAGAAAAAGTAATGCGCAAATGAAATGAATACTAATTCAACTAAACCATATTTGATTAGATCGATTTATGAATGGTGTATGGATAGCGGTTTCACACCCTATGTATCCGTCAAAGCGTATTCGCACCTTGATTTGCCAAAGGAATACGTGAAAAATGATGAAATAGTGTTTAATATCGGTAATGATGCGGTACAAGATCTTGTTATTACAAATGAAAAAATAATTTTTATGGCAAGATTTAACGGTGTGCCAAAAAAAATTGAAGTCCCAATCATCGCAGTGCAAGGCATATTTGCAAAAGAAGTGAACCAAGGTATGGCATTTTCTGTAGAGAATGAAACGATGCAACAAGTGGAAGATCCATCATCCGATAACGAAAATACGGCTTCGGAAAGCTTGCCAATAAAGCAAGTCAAGAAATCAACTAAACCAACGTTGCGTATAATTAAATAACGTTGCGATTATCATTGTACAGTCCTAAAAAGCCGGCATAGCTCAGATGGTAGAGCAGCTGATTTGTAATCAGAAGGTCCCGAGTTCGATTCTTGGTGTCGGCACCATTAAATCAATAAGTTATATGTAGTCTAAGTAAAAATCTTTTTTTCATGTAGACGCCATGTAGACAGTAGGTGGGAGTAAACTGCCAGATAAATAATCTATGTTCGAGAAGCTGGCAGCTAAATTAATCAAATTCGTAATCAGTAGGTCGGAGGTTCGACTCCTCTCAACAGCACCATAAAATCAATAAGTTGTGATAAATTCTATAAAGACACCTTATTAATGTAGACGCTATGTATACATTAAAAAGAGGTATAAAAGGCAAATGAAAAATTTGCTTTTAAAAATCCAATTCCGATTCAAGTCAAATTAGCAGTCAGAGTGTTCCGGGTTCTGTCCTGGGCGATTCCACTATAAAAACAGAGAGTAGCAAAAAAAGATTCTTTCGCTATTAACTGTTGGGTAGAAAATCAATCATCTGAATTCGCATAAAAAAAATGCATCAATACAGCCTATAATTAAGGGGCTCTTAACGAGTTGTTTTTTGTTAAATAGCGATACAAGAACAAAAAAACTGGCTATAAGTATTAATAGGTCTATATGTTTTAAGCTCATGGCGTGTAATTCGACTTGCCTTCAAAGTTTACCATTATAGATTCGACACGATTTGTTCATGAAACTATGTGAACGTAAGAAGTTGTTCTGTATTCTTATTTATGATTCTCGATATCACGAATAATTCGCATCGGAGCAATAGTTATGGCGCATTCATGTACTTACAAGGATTTGACAATGAATAGTTTCAATAGCATCGAAAATAGTAATCAGTTAGCTAAGATACAGGAAATTAGATCGGACATTGTCTATAACGCTCAGTTCGATAAAGCTTTTATTATAATGAATGCACTCGCGGCCATCATTGCAAGTTACGCACTTTTGGCTGGAAGTGTATCCGGTGTTATTGGTGCCATGCTGGTAGCTATGCTACTAGGCCCGATAGCTGGGCTTTCATAGTCGCTCGTCGATGGTGATTATCAGCTATTCAAACAAGCGACAATCTCCTTAATCGGTGGCATAAGCATCGTTATTTTCTGTTCCTTTATTATTGGCTTTATCCATGATGACATGCCGATAAGCAATGAATTACTGGCAAGAACGCGCCCCAATTATTTAGATTTAATGATTGCACTAGCAGGCGGAGCGGTCGGTGCTTATGCGGTTATTACACCGCACATTCCCAATGCAATAGTTGGTGTCGCGATTGCGACTGCCCTTGTTCCGCCTTTATGTGCTGGAACCATTTTTTTAGCACGTGGTGATTGGGATGACGCCTTCGGAGCTTATTTACTGACTTTAACCAATGTTGTGGCTATACAATTTTCATCATCGATCGTATTGTGGCTCTCCGGATTTCATAATGCTATCAACCGGTTCTACAGCAATAATAAAATCATCTGGNNGTTTGTTACATTAACCGCCAATACCAAAATATTAGTCAGTAAAGTTGTTTACGAAACTAAAGTACGCAATGTATTAACTGAGGAAATTCAAAACTATCCCGGTGCTTATGTCGGTGAAGTACGAATTTCACCAGAGGATGGTAAAAATATAATTCGAACAGTGGTGCGCAGCCCAATGAGCTTTTCCGCCAAAGACGTAGCTGCTATTGAGGCAAAACTTCCAGTCTCGCCGAATCAATTTCCAGTCGAATTAAGGCTTCGCCATGTAAAAGTTGTGGTGATGACAAAAGATGGTTCGATATTCGATTCGGGAATGTCTCAAATGAGCAAAACCAGTGTAGCCACACATGAAAGTTCAGTTGCACCTGCATCGATTGAATAAAATTTTGCTATGAATTTACGGATTGCTAGCGGCAAAGCGCAGAAGGATAAATTTATTCGTATTTTAATTTTTATCTTATTAATTAGTTGCGCGCATTATTCTGCCTTTAGTCATGCCGGAAATGAAAACTTACCATTTGAGGAAGCGATTTCTCAATCAAAAAACGTATTAATACCGCTGCCCAAACAAAAACCCACGGCTGATATCTTAACCAGCGGCGAGCAATCCGTTGCACCTTCTTCTCAATTAAACCAGATCCTTGGTACGATAAAACAATTAAAATCAGAGATTAATGCAAAAGAGAATTTACTGAAAAAGGCTGATACGGCGCATGAAAAAACCATCCTTCAAGATGAAATAAATAATATAAAAGAATCTCTTGCACAAAGAGAAAAGTCTTTTGAAATTATTCAAACTGGAGGCTTGGAATCAGTTAAGCTCAGTGACACACCGGATGAATCAACATTCGATTGGCAAAAAGAGTTATTAGAGATTCTAAAACCTATTATGAGCGAGTTACATCAGCTAACAGAAGATAGGCGAAAATTAGCAAGTCTCCAAACTAAAATCCCTTTTCTTGAATCTCAGATTCTGGATATCGAAAAAAGCCTCGAATATATGGAACAAGTATCTATTCAAGAGCTTGAAAAAGACACATTGGCGCATTTCGAAGAAAGAAAGAAAAAATGGCAAAACCGTCTTGAAGAGAAAAAACAGTCACTTGAAGTTTCTAAAGTTCAACTTAAGGAACTATTAAAATCTCAGACTGAAAAGAAAGTTTCAGTTCTTGAATCATTTAAAGAATTTTTCGAAAATCGGGGAACAACACTATTATTTGTTGTAATTGCGGTGCTAGTAGTGTGTCTTTTTTTCTATCTTTTCTGGAAAGCCGTAATATGGATCACCTATTACAAACAAGAAGGGAAGAAAACCTTTTTTCAGCGTATCTTAAAGCTTATTTTCTACGTGACGGCAACCATTATTTCGATTACTGCTATTTTTATTGTTCTAAATATACGGAATGATGACGTTTTGATAGGAATAACTGTTTTATTATTGATTGTTATCATCTGGACCCTCAGAAATTATATCCCATTGTATCTAAAAGAATTACAGCTTCTGTTGAATGCTGGCCCAGTAAGAGAATTTGAACGCATCATTTATAATGGAGTACCAATGAAAATTGGAGCACTTAATTATTATACAAAACTGAGCAATCCAGCTTTACCGGGTCTTAAGTTAAGATTGCGATTGTCAGAATTATCAAATTTTAATTCTCGACCATATACAGAAAATGAACTCTGGTTTCCGTGCCAGGTTGGCGATTATGTCATACTTTCAGATGGGCGATTTGGCAAGGTCAAATACATTTCATTGGAACACGTGCAATTGTCTCTAAGTAACGAAATGATGCCACAAACCTTGACCATGCAAGCCTTTATGGAAAATTCACCAAAGAATCTTTCGCAGGGTTTTGTGGCCGTCAGCGTGATTGGAATTGACTACAAACACCAGCAGCAAAGCACTACCGAAATACCCCTCGTTTTTAAGGAAGGAATACGCTCAAGGCTATTACAAGAAAATTATGGACATGCATTAATAAGCTCTAATGTTTTTTTTGAACAAGCCAATACATCATCCCTAGATTACAAAATAATCGCCATATTTGATGGCGCTGCTGCTGGTGATTACGAAGCTATTCAGCGCGACTTGCAAAGGTTTGCTGTTGATATCTGCAATCAACAGCACTGGCAGATTCCTTTTACTAACATTGTCGTGCATAACGTTGATGCATGAACTAGAATGCAGAAAACGTCTATCAACGTTTCGGTTTTTATTGGAGCTATGATCAGATCTGGTGTATGACAAAAGGGAAGAAAGCGGTGTANNGGTGTAGCCTGTTGGTAAAGATCTAGGCAGATCAACCGCATATATGTCATTTCATGTGTATGAAATATTTGCGTAAAACAATTCTTGTTTTGATATTGAACTGCAGTATCTTTTCCGCGCAGGCTAGAACTACACTTCATTTGCAAGAAGTAATCCAGCAACTTGGAATTTTGCAGCAAGATCTAGTAAATCTGGAACAAGGAAAAACTGTTTCCTTTAAGGTTTCAGAGAATGATGAAAAAGAATTGGCAGCTGGTGTTGCCATCTATATCCCGTCTACACCATCCAAGATTGTTGAATTTATCAAGGATAGGGGCATGGCGTCAGTGGATACTGAAGTTATTTCTCAATCAGTTATTTCGCCACAAGCAACGTTGGACACATTCAAGAAATCAGGCTTGAAGTTGGACAATAAAGAAGAGGAGGAACTGTTTTCTGCCAAACCAGGGGATAAATTTAATCTGTCTACGCAAGAATTAAAGATGCTTCAGACTGCAAATCCAGTCCAACCTGGTTCAGTATCGCAAACCTACGGAAAAATTTTATTTCAGCGATGGCAAACTTATCGCAAAGAGGGTTTGCAAGGAATCGCTGCTTATGATCGCGGTGCTGATAGCTTCTCTTATCCCGGTAGAGAATTGCGTACAGCTACGCTAAACAACAAGGTACTTGTTAATCATTTTCCTGAACTTTATCAGATCTGGCTTAATTATCCCGTCGCTTTGCCTATTGAAGTCGAAGAACGTTTTTTCTTGATTAATCGCCAAGTAGAAAATCGTCCAACAGCTGTTTTGCTGCATCGCATCATATTGGCTGAAGATACTGGCGGAATAATTATTTCCCGGCAGTTTTATGTTGGACATTCCTATAATTCGAGCCAACTTATTATTGGTTGTCTGCCCTACCGCACCGGCTCACTGCTTTTTTATACGAATCGAACTTTTACCGACCAAGTTACCGGGCTTGGCAGTAGCTTAAAGCGTTCAATCGGGCGTGAACAAATGCGCCGCAGAATGGACAGACATTTAATTAGTCTTAGCAATGCACTAAAATGATTACACAAATAATTTACTGCTAGATATAAGTTAACGGAATTTTTATATACAATGGTAATCCTCAGAAAAATAACAGGATTCAAAAGCAGAAACTAATTATCGTACAGTTATTAACAGAACTCCAAGGCGGCTGCGCCGCAACTGCGTTCTTGCGGTCGCATCCGCTCCCGCTCAAACGCAGTATCTTTCCATTTAATATCAATACATTTTCTTCTACATATTTTTCAATACGCCATTGATGCAATCGTGTCGGTAATTGAATGGTTTCGGTTTCAACACCGCAAATCTTTTTACCGATTGGATCTCCGTACTTACCCGGTTCTTGGGAGTCGATTTTCATCAGCTTGATGGGATTGTCTTTGCGTTTGGCGGTTGATCCATCCATCAATTGAATGAATAGCCACCATTTTCCCTGATCGGCGGCTTGTTGAGCTTGTTGCAGAATACCTTCTGGTGCATCGCCGATTCTGCGTAATTCTCGCCAGACGCTCACTGGTGCGGTAATCCCCCCATTATTAACC
>DJMI01000098.1 GCA_002435335.1 Nitrosomonas sp. UBA6494 | reverse complement strand
GGCCAAGCATCATTCTTTACTGGACCAGATTCAACGTGACACCGGTATTGTCACGTTGAATCTGATCCAGTAAAGAATGATGCTTGGCCAACAATTCACGTCCGCGCTGGATGCGCTCATCGTTAATACGCGTTATAAAATAATTCGCAAATGTTTGAGTAAACTCAGGTTGCTGTCGGTCCAGTTCGATTACACGCGGCAAGTGCCTTGCTTTATTTAGCACTTGAGCAATTGTTTTATCGGATATCCCCGCTACTTGCGCTTGAATCTTCAGATTGTTTACACATGCTGCAAATGTGCCATCCGCATAGGTCGCTTTTGCCGCGATCAGAATGAACGATACTAAACCTATTTTCCAGATAATATGTATCTTGACCGAAGCGTATTTAAAAACACGTGCGACGCTCATACTCAACAATTATTTCCGATAAACGCAATTCGTTTTTGTACAATCGGCGTACAGCGACAAAGAGTGCTCTTGCAATCGAAAACCGCGCTCTTTGGCAATAGCTGTTTGACGTTTTTCAATTTCGGAGTCATAAAATTCTTCTACTCGCCCACATTGCAAACAAACCAAATGATCATGATGGCCATCACTTTTTAATTCAAATACGGCTTTACCGCTCTCAAAATGATGCCGTTCCAGAATGCCAGCTTGCTCAAATTGTGTCAAAACTCGATACACAGTCGCCAAACCGATATCCTCACCTTCATTGAGCAATTCCTTATACACATCTTCAGCCGACAGGTGTCGGACACTACTTTGCTCAAACAAATTCAATATCTTGAGTCTTGGTAGTGTTGTTTTGAGGCCGATATGCTTGAGATCAATACCTTTCAAATCGTTAGAATTGCTCATGGTAATTTCTGTCCAATAATTTATTTACTGTATCATATAGCGCTGTGCTTACTTTGAAAACATTTAATCCGAATAAAATGGTTGCGAAACTGTTTGTAGCGTTGATTTTTTTAATAGTTGCAGGATGTTCATCAATGCCCAGCATACTTTATCGGATTGATGTACAGCAAGGCAATGTTGTGACCGAAGAAATGCTGGAAAAATTAAAACCTGGAATGACAAAATCGCAAGTACTTTTTGTGCTCGGTTCACCGATGATTATCGATGCATTTCGCGATAATCGTTGGGATTATGTTTATCTATTCCGCGAAAAAGGAAATTTGACCGAACAAAAACGCATGACGCTATTTTTTGATCACGACAACCTGGTCAATATTGAAAATTACATGGCCAATGCTAAGGCTCCTGTAAAACCTCAGTCTTTTACTGAGACACCAGTCGAGCAAAAAGCCGCATTGGAAATCAAAGAAACGATGACCAAAGCAAAAGACGCAAAAACGAATGAAAAAAAGAAATTGGATGATGACGACGACGATGACAATTGTGATGTACCCAGCACCGTATCAATCAAACCCTAATATACAACCATAATGCACATGCATAAAATTGCTATTGCCGGAAGCTCCGGACGCATGGGAAGAACGTTGCTGGAGGCTGTTACGCAAACACCCGATATGCAACTTGCAGCCGCATTGGAGAGAGAAGACAGCCCTTATTTGCACAAAGATGCCGGCGAGTTGATCGGCGCCAATTGTGGCATAGTCATCTTCAGCGACTTCAAGAATGCACTCCCAGGCTGCGAATATTTAATCGATTTTACCCGACCGCAGGGCACCCTTGCCCACCTTGCCGTCTGCCGCGAAGCGGGAGTAAAAATGATAATCGGAACGACAGGATTTTCTCAGGAAGAAAAAGCATTGCTGAAAGAGGCTTCTCGGGATATCGCCATCGTATTTGCACCCAACATGAGCGTCGGTGTCAACGTTACATTTAAGTTGCTGGAACTTGCCGCAAAAGTTCTTAACGAAGGTTACGACATCGAAATTATTGAAGCCCATCATCGTCATAAAATCGATGCGCCCTCCGGTACTGCGTTACGGATGGGGGAAGTCATTGCAGACAGTTTGAAAAGAGATTTAAGTAAAGTCGCCGTATATGGACGGGAAGGCGTTACGGGAGAAAGAAATCCAGAAACTATTGGATTTGCAACCATACGCGCCGGCGATATCGTTGGCGATCACACCGCCCTGTTTGCCGGTATCGGCGAACGCGTAGAAATTTCACATAAAGCAAGCAGTCGTATGACATTCGCAATGGGTGCACTGCGCGCGGTGCGTTTTTTAGCCAATCAACGCAGCGGACTCTATGATATGCAAGATGTACTTGGGCTGCGTTAACGCAACTTAATTTTTGGTATGGCAACTTATGCGATCGGTGATTTACAAGGTTGCTTTACACCGTTTCAACGTTTACTGGATTTAATTCGATTCGACCCCGCATACGATAAGTTATGGTTAGTTGGCGATATCGTCAACCGTGGCCCGGATTCATTGGCATTATTACGGTACGTCAAGCAGGCTGGCGACACGATCATCACGGTGCTTGGCAATCATGATCTGCACTTGCTGATGGTAGCTTCCGGCATCGCAAAGTCCCAAGCGACCGATACGCTTCAGCCCATTCTCGACGCGCCGGATCGAGAAGATCTGCTTCATTGGCTGCGCCATCAAAATTTATTTTATCGTGAAGACTCTTTTGCTTTAGTACATGCCGGTTTACTGCCGTCGTGGACGATTGATCAAGCCGAAGCGCTTGCCCGAGAAGTCGAAAGCGCTTTACATCAGGATAACTTTCATTCTCTATTCGCTCAAATCTACGGTAACGATCCGAATCACTGGCAAGATACACTGACGGGAACCGCGCGTTTACGAGTCATTGTCAATGCAATGACACGAATGCGCGTATGTACCATCGACGGCAAAATGAATTTCTCATTCAAAGGCAATTTACAATCGATACCGCCCGGTTATTTGCCGTGGTTTAATGTCCCGCAACGCGCCAGTCTTGATCAGACCGTGATTTGCGGTCATTGGTCTGCGCTTGGACTATATGTCACCGACCGAGTAATTGCGTTGGATAGCGGCTGCGTCTGGGGAGGACGGCTAAGTGCTATTCGACTGGAAGATCGTGCGATATTTCAGCTTCCTTGTGCGTGACCGGGATAACCAGCGCTGCGGCAATTGCTTGTTCGGCCTGGCGCGCCAATTCACGACGATTCTTCATGCCGCATGCAATGGGATGATTAAAAATCAATATTGCATCGATATGAGGCTGACTCAGAATTTTTTTTAGCGATAGCACCAGTGAAGATTCGATATATGCAGCTTCCACGCACACTCCACCGTCCCGATTCCGATATCCGATCGCAACTGGATAAAGCAAAGCATCGGCAGTAATGGCCGATTGCAGCAATGAAGCATGAAAATGTTGAATCTGCCTCCCGTCGGTTGTCGTTCCTTCCGGAAACACCGCCACACGCTCCCCTTGTTTCAATACCTCACAGATTTGTTGATTGATGCGTAAGGTATCGCTGCGTTTGGCACGCTCGATAAATAAAGTTCCTGCGTTTCTACACAACAGACCCAGAATCGGCCAACGTCTGATTTCCGACTTGGCGACAAAGCGCGTTGGGCATGCCGCCATCAAGATGCATACATCCAACCAAGACACATGATTGGCTGCCAGCATTACATGCTGCTTTTCAAATTTAGGCAGGTTGCCGAGACACTGCAATCTGATCGACAAAATCGACAGAAAACCGCTTGCCCACCGCTGCATCATTTTTCTTTGTATTCGCAACGAAAAATAGGGATACACAATCGATTGAGCAACGCCGGATACAACATGAAGCAATAAGCGAAGCAGACGAAAGAATTGCAATAATAAGGGAGTATATTTTTGCATCAGACAAGCTGATTCAAAATTTTCAATTCAATCTCTAAGATTTGCCGCAGTAACGAATCTTATAAAAACAATGCGCGCGAATAGGTATATTCGCGCGCATGTTTCAACAAATAATTACGACAAGAAAACCTTGATTAATACGAAACTGCTGGACCTTGAAGCCATAGGCAATCCGAAATCAAGCACATGCCCCCCAAACCTTTGAGAGCAGGCCTCAATTCACTGGCTAATTTTTGCGCTTGCTCTTCTTGACAAGCAAGTACCACCAACACATTTTCTTGCTCCATCAATACATCATCAGGATCGCGGACACCACGTGAACCAAGTCCTCCAACATTTTTGATTGTGGTATAACCCCGCACTGACGTTTTTTCGAGTATTTCTGTTAATTGTTCGAGTTGCTCGATACCGACGACAATCTCAAAACGTTTCATTGCTATTGTGTTATTCATAAAATTTTCCCATTGATAATCAATTATTAATTAACTCGGTTTTATTAAACTGCAATACCATGGAAATATTTTGCCATTTCCCAATAAATCGGTACTCCGACAAAGATATTGAATGGGAATGTTACACCCAAAGATGCTCCGATAGACATTGCCGGATCAGCGTCCGGTACGGCAATACGCATGGCAGCCGGTGCAGCGATATACGAACAGCTCGCATATAATACACCTAACAACATGGTACCGCCTTCAGACAATCCAAAAATCCAACCCAAGTAGTTACCGAACAAACCAGCCGTTAATGGAAAAAGGATACCGAAAGCCACGATGAAAAGACCTTTTGACATTACCGCTTTCAAACGCGATGCAGCCAACAATCCCATTTCCAACAAGAAGAATGCCAGTACACCCATAAACAAGTCCATGAACATCTTATCCAGCGGGGATACCAACTTGACGATACCTGCGTAATAACCGATCAACACACCAACAACCAACAGGTACAAGCTGGTACCGGTCAGAATCTCATGCATCAAATGGCCCCATTGGGTTTTTTCACCACCGGCCCCCGCGCGTGCCAGAACGGTACCGGTTACCAACGCTGGAATTTCCATCAATGCCATGATCAATACCATGTAACCTTCGGAAGGCTGATCTATAGAACTCAAGAAAGCCACACCGACGGCGAAAGTCACCGCACTTACTGAACCGTAGTGAGCGGAAATAGCGCCTGCATCAGCCTGGGTGAATTTACCGACAAACCGCAAAATCGGATAAGCGGTCAATGGAACGAGCGCAGATAAAACAACCATGGAAAGCGCGATCGGCAATACTTCCATGATTTCGTATTTTGCCATTGATACGCCGCCTTTAAAGCCGATTGCGATCAACAGGAACAAACTCATACTCTTGTACAGCGCCTCAGGTATTTTCAGGTCAGACTTTATGACGCCAGCCAAAACCCCCGCGACAAAGAAGAACACTACCGGTTGAATAGTAGCCATGCAATACTCCCTATTTATTAATTATATGTAACATTATTTATAAAAATTTTAAACCCCCATGAAGGCGCTGCAGATTCCGAACGCAAACCAATTCCTTGAGGCCCCTAATGTCCCTGGCAAGAAATTCATTACGTTAAAACCGAGATTCTACGAAACGAAACGTTACAACCTGTAAGGTGTGCGACGATAAGAAGCGCGCTTCTTGGATCTGGAAACCCCGTGACTGAATTACCCTTCACGTGGAAAAGTTAACACAAGAAATGTGAAGAATTCGTGAAGTGAATTAACCTTCTACGCTGCAAATTCTTAAAGAAAAATAATATGAAAAATAGTGCCCTGCCCCGGGATGCTATCCACTTCAATCGACCAGCCGTAGTGATTGCAAATACGTTTGACAATTGCCAAACCGATACCCAATCCTTCCCCTTGCGTCGAACCGCGAAAAAAGCGCTCATACAGCAAAGGCAGGTAGGCCGGTTCAATACCGATACCGGTATCGGAAATCGATATCCGGTTGTCGCTGAATTCGACACGGATTACACCCTGATGCGTATATTGCACCGCATTTCGAATCAAATTCATCAGTGCCGTATGCAATGCTTGCCGATTAACGGTCAATACCACATTGCTAGCGATCGGAACTTCAAAATTAAGCCGTTTTCGGAAAATTTCCGTCATTAATGGATCGGCCGCATCGTAGACACATTCCGCTACCGCCACCGTTTCTATGATACCGAGCGCTTGTTCACGAGCCAGAAACAATAAAGCCTGCAATTGTTCGCCCATGCGGGTAGCAGCCGCTTCGATCATTTTAATCCGGTGCCGTGATCTTGCCGGGATATCGGATGCTGCGTTCAGTAACTCGCAACTGGTTAGAATCGTCGTAATCGGAGTTCTCAGTTCATGGCTGATATTGGCGGTAAATTCCTGCTCCCGCTGCAACATGCGCTTAATACGATCCTGGTAATCGTCGAGCGCTCTGGCTAGCTGAGCTACTTCCTCGTCCATCTCCGGTTGCGTTAATAATCCAGGCTGCGCATTTCCGGTTGCCAACATACTCACCCGTTCCGCCAAATCGGTTACTTGTTTTACCAAAACACCCGCCAGCAAATAGCCGACAACAAAGGCAATTGCAACCACGGCAAACCAGGAAAACAAGATAATTACTCGCAACTTGGCAAGCCTCTGTTTGTGCAATTCGATTCGATACGCCACCAAAAATTTAACATTCTCAATCACTTGCACCAGCACATAAAAATCTTCAGTACCGTAAATGATTCGGTGATAACCGTTGTGATAACCACGCAAATAAGTAGGAATTTGCAGCTCATCATCAGCTTCCTGAATGACGTAAATTTTCAGGTGAGAACCGACTTGAGAAATGAAATCGGAATGCTTGAAATAGCGTTGCACCAAGTGATCCATTTCCATCTCGATCACCTGTTCAATATGTGCCTCTTCGATGTTGTCGGACACAAAATAAAGAATGATACAAAGCGTTCCAACAATAAAAACGCTGAACGTGGTTAACGCCGCCGCGACGCGATAGCGCAGACTGCGATCAATCGGATACTTGAGCACGAGAAGTCAGGCAATAGCCAAGACCATGCACGGTTTCTATCGGATCGTAGCCACCTGCTTTTGTCAAAGCGCGGCGTAAAATATGCATGTGGCTGCGCAATGTATCGCTGGTTTCCTGAACATCTTCCCATGCTTCCATTTCAAGCTCTTCACGACTGAATACCCGACCCGGCTCGCTCATCATTAAGGCAAGCAATCGGATGCATTTGGGCGGCAATTTGACAGTTTTGTTGTCGAAACGAATCGATAATGTTTTAGGGTCAAACGAAAGCTTGTCAAACTCTAGCGTACGGTTGGCAACCTTACCGACATGCCTTTTATGCATCGCCAGCAAACGTGCCTCCACTTCTTTTAGCGCAAACGGCTTAATCAGATAATCGTCTGCGCCATGTTCAAACCCCGCTAATTTATCTTCCAGCGTATCACGCGCAGTAAGCATCAAAATAGGCGTATCGATTTGCGATTCCTGACGCAGTTTGCGACACAGCGTCATCCCGTTCATTCCCGGTAAGCCCAAATCCAGCAAAATGGCATCAAAACGTTGCGTTACTGCCAGATGGAGCCCCGCGACACCGTTTGCCGCAGCATCAGCGGTATGCCCGCGCGATTCCAAAAAATCATAAAGATTGGCGGCAATCGTCAAGTCATCTTCAATAATCAAGATATGCATAATTACACAAAAAAACTATCATCCGGCAGGTGTGTGATATTTACGACTTAAATCATGCACAGCCTCTACCAACGCTGCGGCATGTTCCGGTGGGGTAAATTGGGAAATACCATGCCCCAAATTAAATACATGACCGCTACCATGACCATAACCGGCAAGAATCTTCTCAACTTCCGTTTTGATGACTGCCGGCGAAGCAAATAATACCGACGGATCAAGATTGCCTTGCAAAGCAACCTTTCCGCCGACGCGCCGGCGTGCTTCACCGATATCGATAGTCCAATCCAAACCCACCGCATTGCAACCGATATCGGCAATCGCCTCCAGCCACAAGCCGCCGCCTTTGGTAAAGACAATGCTAGGTATGATTCGTTCATCGTACACGCGTTTTAAACCCGCAACGATTTGTTGCATATAGCGTAAGGAAAATTCCCGGTATGCCGAATGCGACAGCGCACCGCCCCAAGTATCGAATATCATCACCGCCTGAGCACCGGATTCGATTTGCGCATTCAGGTATGCCGTTACTGCTCTGGCATTGACGTCGAGAATGTGATGCAAAAGCTCGGGACGCTGATACAACATGGTCTTGATTTCACGAAACTCAGTACCGCCCCGTCCTTCAACCATATAACAAGCAAGCGTGAAAGGGCTGCCGGAAAAACCGATCAGC
>DJMI01000046.1 GCA_002435335.1 Nitrosomonas sp. UBA6494 | reverse complement strand
GCAATTCATAAAATTATGGACATCGATTGCTATCCTCACTGCAGCTTTTTACTCAGGATTCGCCGCCGCACATGGCAAGGTAACTTTAGAAACTGATGCCTGTATGCGCGACATGTCAGGCAGCATGATACACCTCAGCACCTATCAGCCACAGCATGACCCAGAAGCTGAATATTGCTCAGAAATCCCGAAAGAAGGCGAAACCTATTGGGTTATCGATCTTGTCGATCAAGCGCTACGAGATATGCCAATTGTCGTCAAACTCGTCAGAGGCAGCGGTAAAGCAATCAGCGAAACGGTTGCAAGCTTTTACTCCACGAATCATGCCGACGGTGTCATAAAGGGTCAATTTGATTTGGATGAAGGTCAATACACGCTGTTTGTAACTGGAGAAGGCGTTCCTCCTTTGTATTACGAGTACCCGCTACGGATTCAAATGACCAACTATACGGAACTGCTGTTTAAAGCGATTCCCTACATCATTACTTTCCTGTTAATTGCGTTCCTAACGGATAAGTTTCTTAAATACAAACAATTAAGAAATTAGCAGATAGGTATTAATAATAATTATCCAGCCAACCTTCTCTCAAATCCCACTCCCCCCCTCAAATTCCTCAAAATAATCAATCTTCCAGCCTCTCGCGGCAATACGCGAGAGGTTCCTTTTGAAGAAAAGACATAATATTCTATATGTTATTCAATAATTTACAATAATGCATTAATCGTTTAGGATGAATCTTGCCATGTTGCACCGCTGCCTCGACAGCGCAGCCAGGCTCCCCGTTGTGGCGACAGTTATTGAATTTACAGTGCCCTCCGAGATAAGGATGGAATTCAGCAAACCCCCACGCTAAGCTTTCTTTTGGAATGTGGCTCAGGCCGAATTCTTGGAATCCGGGTGAATCGATGATCGCGCTATTGGTGTCAAGTCGGTAAAGTTGCGAGTGGGTGGTGGTATGACAACCAGAATCCAAGGCCAACGAAATCTCGGCAGTTGCGCGTTTTGCTTGTGGAATCAGCGCATTGAGTAGCGTCGATTTACCCATGCCGGATTGTCCGGCGAAAACGCTTAAATGATTTTTTAAATAAGGTCGCAGCAGCGAAACATCACTTAATGCACTGAGTACAATCACAGGATAACCGAGGTTTTGGTAAAGCGATAACGCAACCATTGCTTCGCGCGTCGACTCAATTAAATCAGCCTTGTTCAACACAATCAAAGCATTGATTCTTTCGCTTTCAGCAGCGACCAAGCAGCGAGTGATCAATTCCTCGCTAAAGCTTGGAATTGAAGCAACTACGATGATTACTTGAGTGATGTTGGCAGCTATGATTTTTTCTTTGAATGCATCGCTGCGGTACAACTTCGATACGCGCGGTTCAATAGCTTCGATAACGCCCTGCCCGGTTGCGGCACTCAGGTAAGCAACCCGATCGCCGCAAGCGACCCCGCTCTTCTTCCCGCGCATGACGCAGGAAACGATTTCTCCGTTTTCCGCCTCTACAGAATAGTGCCTGCCGAATGCCGCGATGACTTGTCCGCTTAAGGTCTCCGCTGGTTTTGCGGTTTTCTGTTTACGAACGCTCAAATTGAAAACAATGCGTCGATTTTAGCCGCGCAAATGAAATCATTCTCGGACAAACCGCCGATCGCGTGCGTGGTGTATGAAATCGTGCATTGATTATAGCCGACCAGCATGTCCGGGTGATGATCCTCGCGGTGTGAAATCCATGCCACCGCGTTTACAAAAGCCATCGTTTGATAGTAATTTTTAAAATGGTAGGTCTTGTTGATTTGCTTATCCTGTAATTGCCAGTCGTTGAGTTGCTGCAGCAACACGGTAATCTCGGCACCGGATAAAGGCGGCACGCCGCCTTCGCAAGGTTTGCACTGTTTAGAGGATAAATCGCATGCGATATTGTTCATAACTGCCCCTGACGTTGTAAATGCGCCACGCGAATCGACGCCGGCGGATGCGAATCGTAAAAAGCCGAATGCAGCGGATCAGGTGTAAGCGTTGCTGCATTATCCTGATAAAGCTTAACCAATGCTTGCACCAGATCGCTCGCAGACGAATTTTGTGCGGCAAACGCATCTGCTTCAAATTCATGCTTGCGCGAGTAAAAACTCGATATCGGATGCAGTAAGAAGGTAAATACCGGCATTATCAGAAAAAACAATAATAGCGCCATTGCGGTTGACGGCACCTCGGTCACCTGCACACCCAGTCCTTCATAAAACCAGCCTTGTTGCATCAAATAACCTAAAATCCATAAAAAACCCAGACTCATCGCAAAAGAAATCACGATGTGTTTTATAACATGCCGGTGTTTGAAATGCCCTAATTCGTGCGCCAGCACAGCCTCGATTTCTGCCGGACTCAATCGTGTTAATAGGGTATCGAAAAACACGATACGTTTGGTTTTACCAAAGCCGGTAAAGTATGCATTGCCATGATTGCTGCGGCGCGAACCGTCCATCACGAACAAACCGCTGGCTTTAAAACCGCATTTGCTCATCAATTGCTCAATCCGTTCCTTCAGAGCTGTATCACTGAGCGGGGTAAATTTATTAAACAGCGGTGCAATCCAAGTCGGATAAATGGCAATAAGGAACAAATTAAAGGCAACCCAAGCCATCCACGCATAGATCCACCAGTTTTCTCCCATCTTTTCCATCAACCATAAAATACCAAACAGCAACGGTGCGCCCAACAAAGATATCAGCACCGCCTGTTTAATTAAATCGGAAAAAAACATCGCAGGTGTCATCTTATTGAAACCGTATCGCGCTTCAATGACAAAAGTTCGATAATAATTCAAAGGAATTTCCGCAACCCCCATAACAAGAAAAGTACTGACAATCAATGCCATACCTTGCATCAACGTGTCATCCAATCGGTTGGACCAAAATTCGCTCAAGGCACTTAAACCACCCCCAAGGGTAAAACATAGCAACAAAACCAGGTGCAGCGCCATGCTTGGATATCCGGTACGCGTTTTAGCGCAGGTATAATCTGCAGCTTTTTGATGATCGGCCAAACTGATCTGGCTGGCGAACTCTTCTGGCACCTTGTTTTGATGAGCTCGAATATGGCGAATATGCCTTATCGACAACCAAATTTGAGTTAATGTAGTGATCGCCAAAGCAATCAAGAAAATCAATGTAAATGTTTGCATAGTAGCTTATGTGAATTAAAAGTTTTTAACCGTGACGGACTATCGTTGATATGACACAATGAAAAGCATTACATTCAAAAAATATAAAAATCATTATGGCACAAGATAACAATAACCTCATCTGGGTCGATATGGAAATGACCGGATTAAATCCTGACACCGATCGCATCATCGAAGTCGCCTTGGTAATTACCGATTCACAACTGAACACGATCGCGGAAGCTCCAGTTCTGGTAGTGCATCAACCCGATGCAATATTGGATGCCATGGATAAATGGAATCAATCGACGCATTCCAAATCCGGTTTGATCGACAAAATTAAAGTGTCCAAACTATCGGAAACCGACGTCGAAGCACAAATGCTGGAATTCCTTAAACAGCATGTGCCTCCCGGCACATCACCAATGTGTGGCAATTCAATCTGTCAAGACCGACGCTTTATGGTTCGCACTATGCCGCGTTTGGAAGCCTATTTTCATTACCGCAACTTAGATGTCAGCACTCTCAAAGAACTGGCCAAACGTTGGAAACCGGAAATTGCAGCCGGCTTTAGCAAAGACAGCAAACATGAAGCCTTATCCGATATTTACGACTCCATTAATGAACTTAAATACTACCGACAGCATTTTATTGTTTGTTAACGGGTGAATGAAAAATATCGAGCAAACCCAAAACACTCATTTCTCGATTATGTGCAAATGAATCTCTTTTCGAACTTTCATCCACAGTCCTGTTCTAAGAACAGAAGAGTCTTTACTCTTCATTAACATATACCATTGGAGAAACGCGATGCTTCCTAAAAAGAATTTAATTTCTGCAACAATAAGCGCTGTTTTTTTGTTCACATTGAGCACAACCACAACAATTGCCGCCGACACGACAAAAGAAAATCAACATCAACATCAAACTGCAAAATCCTCTGCCAAAGATAGCGCAGACCATCAGATGCATCAGTGTGATCACAAAATGTCATCTGTCGATGTGGATAAAGACGGCAAAATCAGCAAAGATGAATTTATTAAACATCATGAACAAATGTTTGAAAAAATGGATGCCAATAAAGACGGTTTTCTGGATGAATCGGAAATGCATCACAAGATGGGACACAAACATATGCATGACATGCATGACCACGGTAGCCAATCCAAAGAAAGCAGCGGTCATAGTCATCCTAAGAAATAACAAGATCACGCCTGCTCTGACAGTTGCTTGTTTCTCTCCTTTACAACTTCTGTCAGAGCTTTTTCCTATTAAATCATCAATGTCTTAACCCGCTTGGTATCCGTGCAGGCGCTTTCTGCTCGAGCGGTTGCGGATCCAGAATCGCCATCGTCAAATTATCATCAGTAAAATATTTTTTTGTCACCGCACGAATCTGATCAGGAGTAACTGCTTTCAGCTTATCGAGTATGGTATCGATATCATGGAAAGATAATCCGATACTTTCCATGCGCCCAAGCTGTATGGCCTGCGATTGAATAGAATCGCGCTGATAGACGTGACTGGCGATAACCTGTGCTTTAACCCGCGCCAATTCCTCATCCGTTACGCTTTCCAAAATAATTTTGTGAATTTCCCCTCGCAAAGCATGCTCCAGATCTTCCACGGTTTTCCCCGCACTGGGGACCGCACTAAGAAAAAAAATACTGGGACCGCGTGACAGGGCGCTATAACTTGCATTAACCGAGTTGGCAATCTGCCGGTCACGAACCAGCGACTTATTCAACCTGGCAGAAGCATGACCATCCAAAATGCCTTCCAAAATCTCCAAAGCATACGGTTCCCAATCTGCAGCCACATTCTTAATCGTCGGCGTATGGTAACCCATAATCATATAAGGCAGTTCCGCAGGTGCCTTAACGATAATCCGCTTGCTGCCGACCTGAGGAGGTTCAGTTTGCGGTTTGCGTGCAGTCAATGGCAATATCGGACGCGCCTCAATTGCGCCGTAATTCTTTTTTACTAATCGATATACCGCTTGTGCATCTACATCGCCCACGACAACCAATACCGCATTGTTCGGCGCATACCAGCGGTCGTACCAAGCTTGCGCATCTTCCACGCGCATATTTTCCAAATCGTTCATCCAACCGATAATCGGATTTTTATAAGGATGCGCCTGAAAAGCGACTGCCATCATTTTTTCGTACACCAAAGCACGCGCCTGATCATCTGTGCGCAGTCTCCTCTCTTCCATCACTACTTTGATTTCTTTCTCGAACTCTTCTTTTGTCAATACCAGGTTACGCATACGATCGGATTCCAATTCGATCGCCATCGGCAAACTGCGCTTATGAAGCTGCTGATAGTAAGCTGTGTAATCGTAACTGGTAAAGGCATTTTCCCGTCCGCCTGCTGCGGCAATACGCCTGGAAAATTCGCCCATGGGCACTTTCTGAGTGCCTTTAAACATCATATGTTCCAGTACATGTGCAACACCGGATACGCCGTTGACTTCGTCAATACTCCCGGCTTTGTACCAGATTTGCGATACCACTACCGGTGAACGGCGATCTTCTTTTACGATCAACTTTAAACCATTGTCCAAAACAAACTCATGTGGATTTGCAATCGCTTGAAACGGTGTCAATACGAACAAGAACAGAAAAAAAGAAAAAAAACGAAAACAAGCAATACGATAATCGGGTGCCATTTTTACCAACCAAAGTGTAAGCAAACAGAATAAAATGAAGCTTCCAAAATTCCACTGTTTATTTTATAGCGTTTAGAGCCTATCAGAATGTTTAGTTTTTTTAAATCCAAAAAAGATTCGGCAGAGTCCAATGAAAAACCGATTACGACTGAAATCGAAACGGAAAACAAACCGGAAGATTCCAGCAGTTTTGCCAGCCGGTTGAAGCAAGGACTTGCACGCACTCGACAAAACCTTGGCAAACAGCTATCGGGATTGTTCGGTGGCGGTAAAATCGACGAAGAACTATACGAAGAACTGGAAACCATCTTGCTGACTGCCGATGTCGGCGTCAATGCAACACAGCAATTGTTGGAAAATTTGCGCAAACAGGTTAAACGAGATGCACTGACGGATTCCACACAGTTGAAACAAGCGCTTATGGAAGCGCTTATCAGCATGCTGCAACCGTTGGAGAAAACATTGGATACTACTGCGCACAAACCGTTTGTTATCATGATTGCCGGTGTTAACGGCGTAGGCAAAACAACATCGATTGGCAAGCTGGCTAAATTTTTTCAATTGCAAGGAAAATCGGTTTTACTCGCCGCAGGAGATACATTCCGCGCGGCGGCACGCGAGCAACTGATGGTATGGGGAGAGCGTAACAATATTACGGTCATTGCACCAGATGGCGATGCAGATAAAAAAAGCGATCCCGCGGCTGTCATTTTTGACGCAGTCAATTCCGCCCAAGCACGCGGCATCGATATCGTTTTAGCAGATACGGCAGGGCGTCTGACAACGCAACTACACTTGATGGAAGAAATCAAAAAAGTGAAACGCGTGATCGGAAAAGCGATGCCTGATGCACCACATGAAGTATTGCTGGTGTTGGATGCCAACACCGGTCAGAACGCTATTACACAGATGAAAGCATTTGACGAAGCGCTCGGCGTCACAGGTCTTATCTTAACCAAACTTGACGGGACCGCAAAAGGCGGTATCGTCGTTGCCATCGCCGGACAATACACCGAGAACCCGCCTGCGTTGCGCTTTATCGGTGTCGGTGAAGGCTTGCATGACCTGCGTCCATTCAATGCCAGAGATTTTGTCGAAGCGATGTTTGATTGATACGACCTATTGAATGGATTTGGGATGATCACTTTCAAAAATGTTTCCAAACGCTATCCGGATGGTTTTGTGGCGTTAAATAACGCCAATCTGGACATTGCAACCGGTGAAATGGTGTTTCTAACCGGTCATTCGGGCGCCGGCAAAAGTACGCTACTCAAGCTGATTGCCACGATAGAACACCCATCTTCCGGTATCATTGCCATCAACGGCCAAAACATTGCCCAGCTCAAACCGGCGGCAATCCCCTACTTGCGCCGCAAAATCGGTTTCATATTTCAAGATCACAAATTGCTGTTCGATCGCTCTGCCTTCGATAACGTGCTGCTGCCGCTACAAATTAGCGGCTTCGATAGCCAATCGATGGCGGCTCGTGTTCGTGCTGCGCTCGACAAGGTCGGTTTGCTGAAAAAAGAAAAATCTATGCCGGTTGCATTATCCGGCGGTGAAAGGCAGCGCCTCTGCATTGCACGCGCAATCGTGCATCGCCCCATGATTCTCATCGCGGACGAACCGACCGGTAACTTGGACGTTGAATACGCACGCGACATCATGACTTTGTTTAACTCATTCAATCAAGTCGGTGTTACCGTATTGATCTCCACACATGACGCCTCGCTGCTGGAAGATACGCAACATCGCATCTTAACGCTTAAGCAAGGAAAATTGGCAGCATGATGCGCGCTTGGTTGTCACAACACGGCTATGTGCTTTTGTTCACACTCAAGCAACTGATTGCCAAGCCTGTTACCAATATATGCAGCATTCTGGTCATGGGCATAGCATTAAGCTTACCGGTAGGTGCTTATACGCTCATCGAAAATTTGCATGCTTTATCCGGCCAGGTGGCGGATATGCCGCAAATGAGTCTGTTTGTTAAAACCGACGCCAATTCACAAGATATTGCAAATATAAAACAGAAACTTGAGTCGGATGAGCAAATTATCGATTTTCAATACATCCCCAAAGAGACGGCACTACAGCAATTGCAACAGAGTAGCGGGTTAGCCAATATTGCTCATCATTTGGGGCACAATCCTTTACCCGACGCTTTCGTGGTACATACGCAGAAAAACACCGCACAAGTTTTAGAACAATTGCGAACCGACATGCAAAACTGGCCTGAGATTGAATTCGTACAATTTGATTCCGATTGGATTGAACGTCTCAACGCCATTCTTGATTTGAGCCGCGCCGTAATGTTCATGTTGTCGATTTTACTGAGCATTGCAATTATTGCGATCATGTTTAATACGATTCGATTGCAAATTCTGACTAAACGCGATGAAATCGAAATTTCCAAATTAATCGGCGCAACCGATAGCTTTATCCAACGCCCATTCCTGTATTTCGGCACAATTCAAGGTTTGGCAGGCGGCTTTGTCGCTTGGTCGATTATGATAATTTCCGTTAACACAATGAATCATAAACTTATTGATCTTACTCAACTCTACAACAGCGATTTTCAATTACATTACCTATCCCTCGCTGATAGCATCAGCTTATTATTCTTTTCAGCATGGCTTGGCTGGCTGGGCGCACGTATTTCCGTTGCCAGTCATCTTTGGCAAATCGAAGCCAAATAGGGCGCCAGCAGCTTTTCAAGGAAACTTTCCGAAAATTTGGCACTCTCATTACGAGAGTGCTAAAATAATCTTAAGTATAATTAATGTGAGGAGTTGATGACAATGACTAACGCATTATCATTCCCCGTGATGGGAGGAAGTCTGGAAAGTTATATTCAGTCGGCCAATTCATTTCCCATCTTGTCACAAGAAGATGAAACCCGACTTGCTCGCCGTCTCTGGGATGACGGTGATCTGGAAGCTGCTCAACAATTGATCTTGTCGCATTTGCGGTTTGTAGTGGCAATCGCTNNTGTTTTTTAACCTGCGCAGCATGAAGCAAGGGCTGGATACGCTAAGTCCGAACGAAGTGGATGCCATTGCCGCACAACTTGGCGTCAAATCGGAAGAAGTGGTCGAAATGGAAAAACGCTTCAACGGTGCCGATGTATCGCTTGAACCTTTAACTGACGACGAAGATGAAAGCTTTTCTCCGATCAGTTACCTAACCGACGGTAGCGAGCCATCGCAGATTTTGGAAAATGCACAGTTGGTACAATTACGCGAAGCAGGTTTACAACAATCGTTGGAAAGCTTGGATGAGCGCAGCCGTCACATTATCGAAGCACGCTGGTTGCGAGAGAAAGACGCTGCAACATTACACGAATTAGCGGATGAATTAGGCGTTTCAGCAGAAAGAATCCGCCAAATTGAAGCCAAAGCATTACAGAAAATTCGCGGCACCATGACTGCTACCGCATGAACAAACTTTAAAAAACAGCCTATTTGACCGTCTCAAATCAAATAGGCTGTTTTTTAATACCATGCTTTTATTTATATAAATTGAGATAAATCCAGTGGGATCGGCGTACCCACGATTGTGGAAAACTCCTCGGTATTTAGATCGAGTAACGCTGCAAAAGCGAACAAATCACCCTGTGTTTCAAAAGTATTGCCGGATCCAATCAGCGCACTGAACTCATCGATTTGGGCCGGTGTCGGCACAATACCGGCAACGGTCTGAAATAAATGAGAAATCAAGGCATCATTTGAAACGCCTGGTGCATATGTATCGATCATTTGTTCTGCTAGCGTTGGCAAATCATCGCCGCCCATCTCTTCTTTAACCCATTGACTCAACAATCCGATTGAAGGTGCCTCATCGAATGCCGCCTGCAATAAGGCGTAAATGTTGTAGGTACCACCGCCTTCCTCAGTATCAAATGCGAAAAGATCGTCGCCAAACAAACCAAACTCAATATCGTTCAGGCTGTCATTACCATCCGGTCCCGAAATGAGTTTATCGGTAAATAGCTTACTCAAATCGAGACCTTTGCACGGCAACTCAT
>DJMI01000024.1 GCA_002435335.1 Nitrosomonas sp. UBA6494 | reverse complement strand
TAGGCCGTTGAAAACTATCTACGTTGTCGCTCTTTTTTGGAAGTCTTTCGGTTATCCAACTTGAAATCGCATAAATTACGCTAAGACGCTGTTATATAATCAATAAAAGGCACAAATAAGATAGGCGTAAATCTAAATGATTGACTCCGGTTGGCATGATCAAGCCAAATTTGTATTAATGCTGCTATTTCAGGATGTGTACCCTTGTATTTGCAAAGAAAATCGTGTGGAACGGAGGATTATGTTTTTAAAAGTAATTTATAAATGACCACTACAGATTCGCGTTGAACTAGAGAAGATTGATGCAGATCAACTTATGTATGGTCGAAAAATAGTAGCTTTTCCATTTGATTAGAGGAAATACAAAGATGACAAAGAAATATTTACTTTTGACCGCACTTTTTTTAGTTTACGCATTTACCGCTTGTAGTGAACCCAAAAGAACACCCGACGGGCATTTAATGGAGAGACCCAAAATGTCGGCTTATGGCCCGGATGATGTTACCAGGCATGACAAGAATGCCGCTGATGAACAGCATAATCCTGCTGAAGATAAGAAGTGATTCTTATGTTGAAGTTGCATCCTACAAGTGTACAGATTGTTGATGTGGTCTAATAGATTCGACGCCCCAGTGAAGAGAAAATCCTCTTGATTGGGAGCGATCGCGATATAGTAATGCTCGCTTCTATATTGACTCGATCCACTCATTTCATCATGTCAAGATGTGATCTCTGTGTGTGGAAAGAAATACCATCAGTACCGAAAAATCTGAAAGCAGTTATGTGATCGGTATTTTCACAGAATTAATGGAGTCTGACCCTTTCGATTGGGCATTTCTAGTTTTGCTGAAAATTTTTCTTTTAACTTATTGTGTGCAGACTCTTCTTTGACTGCCTCGCCAATAATCTCTTCAGCAGCACCTGCTAGTGTTATGGCCGGTATATATGCTTTGTGATCTAGAAATAAACGTATTGCCCAATCAAGCTGCTCTACGGCAGCTTCAATCTTGGATATGCTGTAAATCATGGATTATAATTAAAACTAAAACGTCAGAATGATGCAATGCGTCAATAATGAATTCCAAACCGAAAAGTCGCATGCTATCCCTTTATTTTTGAAAGATACTATATCAAATTAGCTTTTAATATTACTAGCTTTGTTAGATCCATAAATGCAGATCATGTTGTAGAAAACAATCTCCGGTTTTTAATAATGATTTCCGCGTAACAATCCTGCCACACTAATATCTTCATCTACATCCGGCCAATGAATGCCTTCGCCGTCACCAAGTAGTTTATAATTAGCAAGTTTTTTTTGCTGGCTGTCGCAAGGCGTGGGAATCTTACCAAAGGAACCATGATTGTTCTTCCATCCATTAGCGAGACAATCATATCGCCATCGGAAAATTGCACGTTTTTGGCTAATGAGCAGTTACCAGCAGACAAATGGTTTTCTCCTAAGATCGGTGCAATGCGTTTCACTAATTGTACCTTACATTACAATTCCATCACCCCAACCCAGGCCAATAATGGCTATCCGGTAGCGGCCGCTTGCCGAAGATCGCTTGGCCGACGCGCACCACGGTGGCGCCTTCTTCAATCGCGAGTTCGTAATCGCCGGACATGCCCATCGACAATTCGTCGAACGATAATCCGGCGGGTGATTCCTGGCGCAGCATGGCTTGAATGTTACGCATTTTGACGAAGCATTCGCGTACGCGGTCGTGGTCGGATGAGAAGATCGCCAGCGTCATCAGGCCTTTGATGCGCAGCGATGAAAATTGCGGCAGGTGTTGCACGAAGTCGCGCACGGCTTCGGGTGGCAGGCCGAATTTGCTGGCTTCGCCGGAGCTGTTGATTTGCACGAATACGTCGATGGCGCGGCCTTCGTTTTGCAGCCGTTTGTCGAGTTCCTCTGCGACTTTGAGGCTGTCAAGCGCCTGAAATTCGTTGGCGAAGCGCGCCAGGTATTTGGCCTTGTTGGTTTGCAGGTGGCCGATGATCGACCATTTGATGCCTAAATCGGCGAGCGCTTCGGATTTTTCGCGCGCTTCCTGGATTTTGTTTTCGCCCATTTCGTGGACACCGGCGGCAAAGGCGATGCGCAGCCGCTCGGCCGACACGGTTTTGGTCACGGGAAGCAGCCGAACGCTGGCGGGGTCGCGCCCGGCTTTTTTGCAGGCATCGATGATGCGCTGCTTGACGGTGGCGAGGTTGTTCTTGATGTCGGTAAGTTGCTGTTCGGCGTTGAGTTCCACGGCGGTTTCCTGGTTCATGTTGCGGGTGCTCCTGTGATTTTGGTGGCTTGGTGAAAGATCATTTTCCAATCGTTGCCCTGGCGTTGCCAAAGCGAGGTTCGAATCGATCCCGGCGCTTGAGTAAGTTGATCATCGGGTCGCGCCGGGCTTTGTACCGAGTAGATCGCCAGCGCCAGGTCTTCAGTCAGTACTTTGACGTGAAAATGGTTGAACGCCCAGTGTAAGTGCGGATCTTTGCGCATCAACCAGTCGATCACATCGTCGCGGGACTGCAACTGCCCGCGGTTGTCGATTTCCTCGAAATTTGCCGCCAGCAATTCGTCGATCAATTCGGGATGCGCATTCAGATCGCTCTGCAGCAGTCGAAGTTCCAAGCGTTGGATCTGCTCGGTGAAGGATTGAGTTTCCATGCCCAAATATTACTTGACTCGCATGCCCGGTAGCGCGCCGCTATCCGGCGACAGGATGAACAATTCGCCGGGGTTGCCGCCGCCTGCGGCCAATACCATACCTTCGGACAAGCCGAATTTCATTTGACGCGGCGCCAGGTTAGCGACCATCACGGTCAGGCGGCCTCTAAGTTGCTCAGGGTCATACGCCGATTTGATACCCGCAAATACGGTGCGCTGTTCACTGCCGATGTCGAGTGTCAGTTTTAGTAATTTTTCCGCGCCGGGGACATGCTCTGCGTTGACGATTTTAGCGATGCGCAAGTCGATTTTGCTGAAATCGTCGATAGAGATAGTTTCGGCAATCGGTGTCACGGTATGCTGCTGTTTTTCGCCGTGCCGGACTGGTGATTGCGGCGATTGCGGTGGCGCTGCACCCAAGCTTTGCGTATTGGCGGCGATCAGCGCATCGATTTGCTTGGTATCGATTCTAGTCATCAGATGCTGATAGGCATTGATGGTATGTCCCGCGGGCAGCAGCAAGTGCGAGACCGGTTGATTGGGATACAATTGCGGCCAGGTTAAAGGCTCGCAATTGAGGAATGCTTCGATCTGCTGCACGGTGCCGGGCAGGATCGGTTTCAAATAGCGTGCCAGCAAATAAAACAACTGGATGCCGAGGCTGCAGGCGCGGTGCAAATCGTCACTGCGATCCGGTTGCTTGGCGATTTCCCACGGTGCCAGAGTATGAATCGTTTCGTTGGCTTCGTCGGCGAATTTCATGATCTGGCGGATCGCAGTGGAAAATTCCCGCGCCTCGAATGCCTGCTCGATGGTATCGGGGCGCCAGCTCGAGAAGTGTTCGTCGACCATCGCTTGCAGCGCGTGGTATTGGTCTCCGGCAACCAATTTACCGTCGAAGCGCTTAGTGATGAATCCCGCGCAGCGGCTGGCGATGTTGATGAATTTGCCGATCAAATCGGAATTGACGCGCGCGACGAAATCGTCCAGGTTCAGGTCGATGTCTTCCAAGGTGCTGTTGAGCTTCGCGGCATAGTAATAGCGCAGCCATTCCGGGTTCAAACCTTGTTTCAGATAGCTTTCGGCGGTGATGAAGGTGCCGCGCGACTT
>DJMI01000102.1 GCA_002435335.1 Nitrosomonas sp. UBA6494 | reverse complement strand
TCATTTGCGCAATTGTTCCAATCGATATTCAAGTACAAGATACCTACTATGTAATTGCACATTTTCATTATGTATTAGTATCTGGCGCATTATTCTCATTATTTGCGGGCGTTTATTACTGGCTGCCAAAATGGACCGGTCGTATGTATAATGAAACACTGGGCAAATGGCACTTCTGGTTGTCAATGTTCTTCTTCAACTTGACTTTCTTCGTTCAGCACTTCTTGGGATTAGCAGGAATGCCACGTAGAATTCCAGATTACAATATCCAATTTGCTGATTTCAATATGATTTCAAGTCTTGGAGCATTTGGATTTGGCGCAACGCAATTGTTATTGCTGTATATCGTAATCAATTGCATCAGAAGCGGAGAAAAAGCACCAGCAAAACCTTGGGATGGCGCAACGACGTTGGAGTGGACGCACTTACCTTCGCCGGCTCCGTATCATAGTTTTGTAACACCGCCAGTTGTGAAATAAAACAATTTGTAATGAAATAATATGTCACAAGATCCCAAAAAAAAGAAGAATGGTAATAAGTACAGAACCGCATTTATCTTACTTATTATCGTTGTGGCTGTTTACATAATGGCTATTTATAAAAAATATGGTGGGTAATGTATTAAAATTAAACGTATTAATGCTGAAAAAATTATTGATTTTTTCAGTAATAATGTTTGCGTTTGGTTATGCATTAGTACCGTTTTATGAAAAGTTTTGTGAAGTAACAGGCATAAATGAGCTGCTACGTCCGGATGCAAAAGCAAAGGAAATTGAGGTAGACAAAACTCGCTTAGTAACGATAGAGTTTGATGCCAATACCCGGGGGTTACCTTGGGAATTTAAGGCACTTCAACGGACTGCGCAAATTCATCCGGGCGAACCTGTGACAATTATGTATGAAATTACAAATAATTCAGAACGTGAGTTGATAGCTCAAGCAATTCCGAGTTACAGTCCTAGAAATCTTGAAAAGTATTTAAAGAAGTTTGAGTGTTTTTGTTTCACAAAACAGGTATTGAAACCGCACGAAACCAGACAAATGCCAGTGCAATTTGTAATAGAACCATCGTTACCGGTCGAATTGCAAACAGTAACCATATCGTATACGTTCTTTGAATTACCAGGTGTTTCTAAAAATTAAGTAGTTTAGAGATGAATAAGGAAACATCAAATAAAGAGTCGGAAGTACAGATTTGGCAGATAGCAAAAGCGGTTATGCACGCATTTATCGGGATAAGAAGGAAAAATGATCTCGAAAATGATGCGGCTAAATTAAAGCCTGTGCATGTAATTATAGGCGGCTTGATAGGCGGATTGCTTTTTGTATTAAGTGTATTTGCTGTGGTTAAGTTGGTTTTACAATAAATTTAAGATCGAAGATAGAAAGTAGAAGGAGAGAAGAATGAGTCATGAAACTGGGAGTTATTATGTTCCTGCTCCATCAACGTTTCCAATAATTGGATCGACAGCTGTTTTATTTATGGGATCGGGTGCTGCCCTTACCATGAACAAAATGGAGACGGGATATTGGTTATTAGCGATTGGATTAGCCATTCTGGTATATATGCTGTTTGGATGGTTTGGAACGGTTGCACGAGAAAGTGAAAGTGGTAAATATGACGCGCAAGTGGATAAATCATTTCGCTGGGGAATGAGCTGGTTTATCTTTACTGAAGTTATGTTTTTCTGTGCTTTTTTTGGTGCCTTGTATTACATGCGCAATTTATCAATACCATGGCTAGCTGAAGAAAGCACGGTATTGGGTAATTCGTTCTGGTCAGCGTATGATGGAAAATGGCCAACAGCAGGTCCAGGGACGCATGATCCATTCACACCTATGGGCGCTTGGGGATTACCGGCATTCAATACGATGTTATTGTTAACTTCAGGGGTTACCTGTACCTTTGCGCACTGGGCGTTAAAGGCAAATAACCGCAGTGGTTTGAAGAATTGGTTGTTAGCCACTATTGCACTGGGTGTATTATTCTTGGGCTGCCAAATTTACGAATATATGCATGCATATCAAGATCTCAATTTGATGTTGAGTTCTGGCGCATATGGTTCAACCTTCTTCATGTTGACGGGATTTCATGGTTTTCATGTAACAGTAGGAACCATTATGTTGATCGTCATTTGGTTTAGAAGTGCCGCTGGCCATTTCACTCCAGAAAAACATTTCGGATTTGAAGGTGTTGCTTGGTATTGGCACTTTGTGGACGTGGTGTGGTTAGGACTGTTTGTGTTCGTGTATTTAATGTAATTATAAAATTCCAGTTCGCATCGCGAATAAAAGTACGATTCGATTTTTTTGCGTACTTGTGATGTCGAACTGGAATAATCTTTGATTAAAATAAAATGATCGTTGAGGGCTATCGATTTAAACCAAAGCTCTGGACGATTCTAATAACAGCGCTGTTCGTGGCTGTGTTTATAAGTTTAGGCAATTGGCAGTTATCAAGAGCCGATGAGAAAAAAGTCCAATATGAACTATTGGAACAATATGCAAAGCAACCACCGCTGAGTCTACCGGCGCACTCGGTTAAATTATCAGATTATCAGTATCGAGAAATCGAAATATTTGGTGAGTATCTCAATGATTTAACCATTTTTGTAGACAATAAAATATATCAAGGGCGTGCTGGTTATCATATAGTTACGCCATTTAAGGTAAAAAACAGTAAATTGCTTGTGGCGGTAAATCGCGGTTGGTTACCTGTAGGTGACGACAGACGTATTTTGCCCGAAGTGATACCGGATAAAAGCGAGAAAAAAATAACAGGAACGGTTATTTCTCCAGAAATTAGAGCGCTTAAGTTATCAAAACAAGTAACACCGGGAATAGTTTGGGATAATTTTAATCTGCAGCGCTACCAAGAAATAACGGGTTTGGAATTTCAGCCGTTGCTTGTTTTATTAAAAAAAACAGAACAGGACGGATTGATACGTGATTGGCACAAACCGGATTCAGGTGCTACCAAAAATTTTAGCTACGCCATGCAGTGGTTCTCATTGGCAGCAACAACTCTAATAATATTTATTGTATTGAATGTCAAACGAAGCTATTAAGAAATCAAACCGACGCAAACTAATCGGATTACTCATATTGATGTTGTCACCGGTAGTACTATCATATGCGCTTTATTTTTCAGATTTTAAACCGAAAAGTACACATTATGGCGATCTGATACCGTTGGTTAAAATGACAGGTGCGGGTACAAATATCGTTAGCAATACAATTTTACGCATGAAAGATTTACATGGTAAATGGGTATTGGTGCATGTCGATTCAGGCACATGCAATGAAGTCTGTCAGAAAAAATTATATTTCATGCGCCAAGTTCGGTTAGTGCAAGGAAAAGAGAAACAAAGAATTGAGCGTTTATGGCTGATTAATGATGATGTTAATCCTGAAACGAAACTGTTAAGTGATTTTGAAGGAACTTATTTTGTCAAAGCGCAACACAGTGAAATGCTTGATCAGATTGAAACTAAAGATGCGCAAACCAAATATATATATCTAATCGACCCGATGGGAAATCTTATGATGCGATTCCCTGAATCGGTGGACGGCACGAAAATGGGGAAAGATATTAAACGATTACTACAAGTTTCACAAATGGAACATTGAGGTCTTTCATTAGTGATTTTTGAATTGAGGAACAGGAGTAAATTAAGATGTCCACTAGTGTAATGTTAAATGAAGCAATATCACGTATTAATCAATTCTATCGATTGACCAAACCGCGTGTTGTTTCGTTAATCGTATTCACAGCGGTAATTGGCATGTTCTTGGCGGTGCCAGGTGCTGTGCCATTGGATAAATTAATATTCGGTACTATTGGAATTGCATTGGTAGCTGGTGCGGCCGCGGCTTTAAATTGTCTCGTGGAGCAAAAATTAGATGCGATTATGGCGCGTACTAAAGGGCGTCCATTACCGCTCGGTAAAGTCAGTGTGCCGGAAACAATGTTTTTTTTGTCGCTAGTTGGTGGAACTGGACTTTTTATATTACATTATTGGGTCAATGAATTGACAATGTGGTTAACACTGGGAACATTCGTCGGTTATGCCATCATTTACACTGTAATATTAAAACCGCTGACACCACAAAACATCGTCATCGGCGGTGCATCTGGTGCAATGCCGCCAGTACTTGGGTGGACCGCGGTAACCGGAGAAATTTCAAGCGATGCATTGTTATTATTTTTAATCATTTTTGCCTGGACACCACCGCATTTCTGGGCGTTGGCGTTATATCGTAAAAAGGAATACGCATCGATCGGTATGCCTATGCTACCCGTTACACATGGCGATCAATATACGCGGCTGCATGTATTGCTGTATACAATCATCCTGTGTGTCGTGACTACATTACCTTATGTCACACAAATGAGCGGTCTTATTTATTTAACCAGTTCGATCATTTTGAATGGAATTTTTATGTATTACGCAATTGCAATCTATCGCAATTACAGTGATCCACTGGCAAAAGAAGCGTTTAAATTTTCTATTCTCTACTTGGCATTACTGTTTGTTGCGCTATTGGTAGATCATTATTATTTTATTTGATTGACAGTAATTTGATATGCGATGCAAGGTTAATGTCTTATCTTGCATCGCATATCAAATATTAAGGTTTGTCACTTGAATCTGTTGGGAATAATTTGCCGGGATTTAGAATATTGTTCGGATCGAAAAGTAGCTTAATGCTTTTCATAAGTTTCAATGTGCTTTCATCGATTTCTTTTGTAACAAAAGCTCGCTTCTCACTACCCACGCCATGCTCGCCGGATAAAGTCCCGCGTAATTGAATCACTAAATCAAAAATGCCGTTAAGACATCGTAATGCTCGTGTAACCTCTTGATTGATCTCGGGATCGATCAATAAGTTAACATGAATATTGCCATTTCCGGCATGCCCAAAATTAACGTTTTTAATTTGAAATTGCTGGCATAATTGAGTGACTCCTTCTAAAAAGGTTGGTAGTTCGCTGACTGGAACGACAACATCTTCATTAATCTTTTTGGGGGCGATCTCACGTAATAACGGAGAAAGCGCTTTGCGAGCCTTCCAAAGCGCACTTAGATCGTCAACTTGTTTGACATCGATCAGACCAACGATTTGGCAAGTCTGACTAATCTCGTTTACAGCATTCTGAATTTCTGAATCGGAGCCGTCAATCTCGATCATTAACATGGCTTGACTTTCAGTGGGTAACATAGCGGGATAACGCAGGCGTATCAAGTTAAGCGAACCGGCGTCTAAAAATTCTAATGCACTTGGTAGGCGGGCAAGGGACATGATTTTTACAATCGCCTCGGTACAGCTTGTAAGATTGCTAAAGTGTGCTGTGATACCGGTTACGGTTTCAGGCAACGCGGTAAGCTTCAATGTGGCTTCGGTAATAACAGCCAAGGTTCCTTCTGACCCAATCAAGAGTCGAGTTAAATCATAGCCAACAACCCCTTTGGTGGTGTAGCACCCGGTTGCGATAATGTCACCATTTCCAGTGACAGCTTTCAGACCAAGCACATGATCGCGTGTGGTTCCGTATTTCACCGCATGTGGACCACCGGCACTGGTGGCAATATTACCTCCGATACAGGAAAATTGTGCACTGGATGGATCAGGTGGCCAAAAGAAACCAAATGGTTTTGCAGCGTCTTGAACGGCTTGGTTAAGAACACCAGGTTCGGCAATAAGCACGCGATTCGCGGCATCAATTGATAAGATAGAGGACATACGTTCTAAGGATAATGCAATTCCGCCTTTTTCAGGCAGACTGCCCCCCGCAGTTCCGGTGCCGCGACCACGAGGGATTAGCGGCGTTTTGTATTGATTACACAGCAGAATCGCACGTTGAATTTCTTGCGTTGATAACGGAAATAAAACGGCATCGGGTGGAAAAATTTTTCGGCTATTATCGTAGGCATAAGCATAGCAATCTGCCGGGTCAGTCAAGAAACGCTCAGCAGAAAATAATACGAGCAGTTCCTTTGTTAACTTTCCAGAAATCATGATGTTACTTAATTTAAATATTCGAATACTCTGACAACCTTACGTACCCCTGCAGTGGAACTGGCAATTTTAGATGCATCATCAGATTCTTGATGAGTCACCATGCCAAGCAAATAAACAACACCATTTTCCGTAACGATCTTAACGTGATTGATTTGAAATTTTCTTTCAGCAAGAAAGCGTGCTTTGACCTTTGAAGTAATCAAAGTATCGTTGCTACGCGAAGCCAGCGAAGAGTTACCGGCCACCGTAATTTCATTGTGAATTTTTCGCACATTATCAACACCCATAATCAGCTTTTCGATATCGGCTTTTGCGTTTTCGGAAGGCGCTTCCCCAGTTAATAGCACGATGCGGTTAAAGCTGGTGATATTGACATGCACGTTATTGGCGTATTGCTGATAAAGACGCCGCGAACTCTTCAATTCGATACTTTCGTCCTCAATGAACATACCGCTGGTTCTTCGATCTTCAGATATATAAGAACCGGAACCCGCAGCGGTTCCAATGGAATATCTGGGAAGACAGCCGGTTAGCAAGAGAGCAAACAATAACACTGTGGACAAGTAGCAAGTACGATATTCCATCTATTCGACTCCGTAGATTTCAAAAAACATGGTCGATAATACAGTAAAATAAGCGTAAATCGAAAATTCAATTGCACAGCAAAATAAGCGATCGGCGAACATAGATACGAAAATGGCAGGAGATACCAAGTCAAAAAAAACCGACAAAGTGCATCTTGCCGTATTGGGAGTGGCAATCGGGGAAGATCGTTACCTGGTGCCGATGGCCGAAGTCAGCGAAGTCATTGCGATCCCGAAGCTGGTGCATGTGCCGCTGACACAGCCGTGGTTTGCCGGTTTGGCGAACGTGCGCGGACATTTATACGGTGTCACCGATCTCAGCATTTATTTATGCAACAAGCCGATGCCACACAATATGAAATCGAGAATTTTGTTAGTATCGCTGAATAGCAAAATATACGGCGGCTTTATCGTCTCCCAGATGCTGGGAATTCGTAACTTATCCGAGTTTGAGCTGAATAAAACGCCGCAAAAAAAAATAATTCCGGGAGTTATCGGTCATTATTGCGACCAGGAAGGCAGGTTATGGCAAAAATTAAGCTTGATCGGATTGCTGGGTGACGAACAAATTTTTCGGGTTGCCTGCGAATAAAATCATTTTTTTGATAATCGATAGAACTATGCACAACGCTCCACATTTTGCTGCAGACAAAGCCAAAATTCTGGCTGAAGCGCTGCCTTACATTCAACGTTTCCACGGCAAAACCATCGTCATCAAATATGGTGGCAATGCCATGATCGAAGAACATTTAAAGCAAGGTTTCGCGCGCGACGTGGTGCTATTGAAGCTGGTTGGCATGAATCCGGTGNNGAATTTATCCAAGGAATGCGTGTAACCGATGCAGAAACCATGAATGTGGTTGAGATGGTGCTAGGTGGCTCGGTAAACAAAGACATTGTCAATCTGATCAATCGCCATGGCGGTAAAGCTGTCGGTCTCACCGGCAAGGACGGCGCTTTTATACGTGCCAAAAAAATGCTGATGGCCGATCGGGAAACGGCGGGGAAATGGATCAACATCGGACAAGTGGGTGAAATCGAATCGATTGATCCTGCGCTCATCGCATTGCTCGACACACAAGATTTTATACCTGTCATTGCGCCGATCGGTGTGGGGCAGGAGGGAGAATCCTACAATATCAATGCGGATCTGGTCGCGGGAAAGCTGGCTGAAATTTTAAAAGCGGAAAAACTCATTTTACTGTCAAATATCCCTGGTGTAATGGATAAAGCAGGCAATTTATTGACCGGGCTGACTGCGCAACGCGTCGATGAGCTGTTCGCCGACGGTACCATATCGGGCGGTATGCTGCCCAAAATAGGCTCGGCACTGGATGCGGTTAAAAACGGTGTTAAATCGTGCCATATTATTGATGGGCGGGTGCAACACGCGTTGTTGCTCGAAATCATGACGGACCAAGGCGTCGGTACTTTGATCAAAGAAAACTGATCGACTGCAATTACCAGCGTTTCCCTAAAGCCGTCAAAATACCGCGCAGGATTTGTATTTCCTCTTTTTCAAGGCGTGCGCGAGCAAACAAACGGCGAATCCGCTGCATCAGTAATTTGGGTTTATCGGGATCAAGAAAATCGCTGGTGATCATCAACTGCTGTAGATGCGCATAAAGCGATTCCAAATCGTTAAAATCAGCGGGTATTCCTCGAACAATAGATTCCTCAATATCATCTCGAAATAACGCCATGCGTAACTCATAGGCCATCACTTGCACCGCACTGGCGAGGTTTAGCGAAGGGTATTCAGGGTTAGCGGGAATGTGAATAACAATTTGGCATTTGCTAACTTCTTCAGTGGTCAGTCCGGAATTTTCACGTCCAAAAAGTAAAGCTACAGGTTGATTGACGTAGCTCAGCAATTCTTTGGCGCCTTGCCGCGCATCGAAAGCTTCCAATGAAAGCTCCCGTGGCCGTGCCGTAATCGCAGCAACCAACACCGCATGTTGCAATGCTGCATCGATGCTGGTGCAAACTTCAGCCCGCGCGAGAATATCGCTCGCATGAGAGGCACGAGCATCGGCCTCGGGATCCGGAAAATGCTTTGGATTGACCAGATAAAGCGCACCCAATCCCATGGTTTTCATAGCGCGCGCAGTCGCACCGATATTGCCCGGATGACTGGTATGGCTCAACACGATACGAATCTGCTCAAGCCGGCTGAAGGCGTTCATGAGACAGAGCGGTGAAAGTATGAAACATCAAGGGAATGATTTTTTATACATGAAAGAGTTGTTGTGATTTTAATTATAACGCGAAGAGCATTGCACCGTTTGCGGTGAAACTTCATGGTGCAATGCCCTTCGGTTATTGCACCTTACTCGATGTTCTGTACTTGTTCTCGCATTTGTTCGATGATGACTTTCAGTTCCATCGATATTCGCGTGATTTCCAGATCAACCGATTTTGAGCCGATGGTGTTGGCTTCGCGGTGCAGTTCCTGGATCAGG
>DJMI01000001.1 GCA_002435335.1 Nitrosomonas sp. UBA6494 | reverse complement strand
CCATTGGGGGAATAACACCAAAACAAAAGCTCGCTCAATTAGGGCGGTAACCTCTACTTTTAACTTCGGTTAATAATGGGGGGATTACCGGATCAATGACAAAATGACGATAAGCGCCTGGATTGGTACCGTATTGTGCTGCAAAAGTAACATTTCTTCCGGTACGTGTGAGACTGTCCGGGTTGAATTCGCGAAACGAGCCGTCTGTGGCAGCATACCAAATGTTGCCGGTACGTCCATCGCTAGCTAAGTGGCGATAAGCGCCGATATTGCCGTCTGTAAAGAAAGAAGCCGGAATTTCGCTGACTTCGTTCAAGGTGTTTAAATCGAATCGCTGAATAGCGCCGCTGGTTGTCGTTAACAACAAATGGCGGCGTGTATAGTCGATAAAAATATGGCGATTGCTGCCGATGATGGCGCCTGACAAATGATTGCTCGGAATTGACAGGCCTTCTGCGAGTGTATCCATATAAAATGAATAAACTGCATTATCGGTTGCGGTATACCAAAGTACTCGATTGACGGGATCAATTGCAAATTCGCGGGCGGCACCAACAATAGCGCCTTTAAACGCCGTCGACGGAATCACGGCGACCTCGTCGCCACTAGTTACATCAATGCCTCTTACGCTTCCGTCGTTATTGGCATAATACAGCACATCCAGCGCCCAGCTTTTACCGATGAAAAGAACGAAGATACAAAATGCCCAGAAAAGTTTTTTAATCATCATGCGCTCCTCTTTGCTTGGTTGTGAATGGATTTTGCATAAAGCTCATACAAGTTACGTTACGCTTTCGGTTTACAAACGGCAATATGTTTTATCTGTCCGGTCGAAGTAAAGTAGATACACTCCAGTCCGCGGCGCTGCACTTGCTCTCCGGAACTACTGTCTGTTGCGGTCATCAGGAATGCAAATTCCACACCGTTATCGTCGATGCAGCAGTACTCCGGTACTTCCCAGTAAGCATCCGAGAATCGTTTAAAAAAATTCTGCATCATGTCGCAAATAGCATCAATACCTCGATATTCGCCGAAATAGTCGGAATGATAGGTGGCATCGGGAGTGAATAGTGATTTTATTTTCGCTAATTCGTGTGTATTGGATAGGGCGACGTAAGATTTTGCCCAGTTGATTGCATTGGATTCATTCATGATGGTATTACACCGATTTTGTTTCTGGGCGAGTGAAAATCCATTCGTTTTCGGTACTATCCGTTGCGCTATAGCGATATCCTGCAACATCAAAATTTTTGATTGCTTCCGGGTTGGTCAATTGGTTCCGGATTATGTAACGGCTCATCAGGCCGCGTGCTTTTTTGGCGAAAAAACTGATAATTTTGTATACACCATTTTTTTCGTCCTTAAAAACCGGTGTAATGATGCGTGCTTTCAATTTGTCGCTCTGGACGGATTGAAAATATTCTTGGGATGCCAGGTTGATCAAGATATTGTCATGTTGTTTTTCAAATTCGCGGTTGAGTGCTTGGGTAATTTTATCACCCCAGAATTCATATAAATTGTTGCCACGCGAATTTTTGAGTGATGTGCCCATTTCAAGTCGGTAAGCCTGCATCAAGTCAAGCGGGCGCAATACGCCGTATAATCCGGACAGAATCCGCAAATGATCCTGCGCGAAAGCCAGTTCGCTTTCGTTCATGGTATCAGCATCCAAGCCGGTGTAAACATCGCCTTTGAATGCGAATATCGCTTGTTTTGCGTTCTGGAGCGTAAATCGGTGTTGCCAGGCGAAGTAGCGATTGGAGTTGAGCGTTGCCAAGTTAGCGCTGATCGACATCATCGCGCCGATTTGATCGGGTTCCAGTTTTCGTAATTCATCGATCAAAATCGCGGAATCGTCGAGAAAATCGGGCTGCGAGTGCGTTTGTGTTATCGGAGGTGTAGCAAAATCCAGGGTTTTTGCCGGCGAAATAACAATGATCATGTGGTTTATCGAGTTCTGAAATAAAAAAATACTACCAGAATTGATTGGGGTGTATCGATTCTTGTAATTTGCAGCATTCATCCCCAATTTAAAAGAATTAAAAAATCTATGTGTTTATGGGAGTAAATGATGATTCGATTTCGAAATATATGGATGTTGTTGGTGCTTGTGCTGCTGCCGGTGGATTTGCTGGCGCAGGGTAACGGCGTCGAAAGCTTGCGGCAAACCAGTAAGGCTTTTGCTGAAGTTGCCCGTAAGGTTTCACCGTCGGTGGTATTGATTCAGGTTGAACGAGAAACCGAAGCGACGCAAATGTCGCCGTTTGGATTTCCATTTGGCGATGGCGAACGATTTCCGTTTGGCGACGATTTTTTTAAGCGTTTTTTTGGCGATCGTTTTCCTGACATGCCGCGCTTCAATGAGCAGGGGAAACAACCAGGAAAGCAGCGCTCCGTTGTCGGACAGGGATCGGGTTTTGTGTTTGTTTCCGGCAAAAAGACTTATATTCTTACCAATAATCATGTGGTTGAGGGCAACGGTAAAATCAGTGTCAAGTTCATGGACGGACGCGAGTTTGAGGCAAAAATCAAAGGCACCGATCCCAAATCGGATATCGCCGTAATCGAGATCGAAGCAAGTGGTTTGCCTGTGGTGCAATTGGGCGATTATTCCCAGCTGGAAGTCGGCGAATGGGTTGTTGCAATCGGTAATCCATTCGGCCTCAGCCACACGTTGACCGTCGGTGTAGTTAGCGCTAAAGGTAGAACATCGCTTGGCATTAATGACTATGAAGATTTCATTCAAACGGATGCGGCGATCAATCCCGGCAATTCAGGAGGGCCATTGGCCAATTTGGACGGTGAAGTCATCGGTATGAACACTGCAATTTTCAGTCGCAGTGGTGGTTATATGGGTATCGGTTTCGCCATTCCCATCAATCTGGCAGCGCGCATAGCCAATCAATTGATTGAAAAAGGCGAAGTGGTACGCGGTTATTTAGGAATCATGATTCAGCCGTTGACCGCCGATCTGGCTAAATCCTTCGATCTAAAAAGTGACAAAGGGATTTTGATTGCACAAGTGACGAAGGGTTCTCCTGCAGACAAAGCGGGACTTAAAGCCGGTGATGTGATTGTAAACTTCCAAGGACGGGGGGTGAGCGATACCGGGGATTTTCGCAATCAAATCGCACTGGCGCAGCCGGGCAGTGAAGTCGAATTCGATATCATTCGCGACGGTAAGCAACGCAGTGTTACCGTCAAGGTGGACAAACTGAGCGACAGTAAACTCGCTGCAACTGAATCTTCATCAGCGAGTGATCAGCTCGGATTGACAGTGCAAACGATCACAGCCGATTTGGCACGGCAATTTGGGGTAAAAGCGGGACAGGGCGTGATCGTAACCGAGGTGGCGCCGGGATCGGTAGCTACGATGGCAGGTATCAGTCGAGGCAGCGTGATTCTTGAAGTTAATCGCAAAGCAGTCAAAACGGCTGCTGAGTTTAATCAGGCGGTAAAAAACAGCGCCAATAATAAGGTATTGCTGCTGGTGCGCGATAATGATGTGTCGCGCTATGTGGTTCTGAGCTAGCGATAATAGATTCGAATGATTGCATTGCTTTCGGTTGTGACAAGTTTGGTTGCAGCCGAAAGCTCATATCGATGCGTGTCTTTTTCTGATTTTATGCGGTATGCTGGAGCAAATCATAAACCGATCATGTTTTATCGATGAATATTGCTCCGGAAATTCAAGTATTGTATGCCGAAATGCGCCACTGGCGCAGGTTAATCCATCAACAGCCGGAAATTGCTTTTGAAGAGACCACGACCGCCCAATTAATTGTGGAGCAATTGCAGCATGCCGGAATTGAAGTGCATCAGGGGTTGGCCAAAACCGGTGTCGTAGGGATTTTACGGCGCGGGGGTGGTGGCAACAGCATTGCACTGCGCGCCGATATGGATGCACTCCCTATTCAGGAGACGAACCGATTTGCGCATGTGTCTCGCAACAGCGGAAAGATGCATGCCTGCGGACATGACGGACATTGTGCCATGCTGCTGGGTGCTGCTTGTTATCTTGCCAGGCATGGTCGATTCGATGGCACGGTATATTTTATTTTTCAACCTGCGGAAGAATGCCGTGCCGGCGCTCATCGGATGATCAGTGAAGGCTTGTTCGAGCAATTTCCGATACAACGGGTATTCGGCATGCATAATTTTCCGGATATTCCAGTGGGACATTTTGCGGTGAAATCGGGGCCGATGATGGCTTCTTTCGATTGCTTTGAAATTACCTTCACCGGACAGGCGACTCATGCTGCACTGCCGCATCTCGGTAGTGATGTACTTGTTGCCGCTGCGCATTTGGTTACACAATTGCAAACTATCGTCAGCCGTCGCATCGATCCTTCCGATGCCGCTGTTGTCAGTGTCACGCAAATCCATGGTGGTAACACGTGGAATGCGCTCCCGGAATCGGTAAAAGTGCGAGGTACCTTCCGCAGTTTTAAAAACTCGGTACGCGAACAATTGGAGCAAAGTATCCGCGATTTGACGCTGAGTGTGGCGCAGGGCTTTAAACTACAAGCGGATATTCTTTTTAACCCCGAGAACCCCGGTTATCCTGTCACACTCAACAGTCCTGTCGAAACCGCCAGTGCAATCCGCGCTGCCCAAGCCGTTGCCGGGGAAAATTGTGTCAATACCGCTCCGACTCCCAGCATGGGTGCGGAAGATTTTGCTTTTATGCTGGAACAAAAGCCGGGGTGCTATATCTGGATCGGTAACGGTAGTTCGGATGGGAGCTGTTTATTGCATAGCCCGAACTATGATTTCAATGATGATATATTGCCGCTAGGTGCTGCCTACTGGGTTAAGTTGGTGGAAAATGAGCTGCCTGTTGGTTAAGGGTGTACTTGATCATTTGAGTAGGTGATTTTTTGCGGTACGAGACCTTTGCACGGCACTACGCGGCACGATAATTGCGTTAAAAATTCGCGAAAAATGCTCATTTACCCTGTGTAAACTCCGCTTTTTCGCAAATTTTTGCCTTATTCTCGTACCGCTCATGACGCCGTGCAAAGGTCTCGGTACATCAATTAAGCAGTGTTTCTTCTGCGATTTTGCTTGTTATCGTACTTGCCAATATCGCATCCGCTATAATGATGAATTCTTTTTGTATCTTTCAACACAAGTCATAAATACATGGAACTCGACAAAAGTTTTGATCCGAAGCGTATCGAAAATCATTGGTATGCTGCCTGGGAATCCGCCGGTTACTTCAAATCCACCACTTCAGACGATAAAGCCGCCTACTGCATCATGCTGCCACCGCCCAATGTGACCGGTACATTGCACATGGGGCATGCGTTTCAGCACACCTTGATGGATGCTTTGACGCGCTATCATCGTATGCTCGGAGAAAACACGCTGTGGCAACCGGGAACGGATCATGCCGGTATCGCGACACAGATCGTGGTTGAGCGGCAATTGGATCAGCAGAACCTGGATCGCCGTCAAATGGGGCGGGAAGCCTTTCTCGAGCGCGTGTGGCAGTGGAAGGAAGAATCCGGTTCCACCATTACGCGCCAAATGCGCCGGTTGGGTACATCGTGCGACTGGACGCGTGAGCGCTTTACCATGGATGCGGCGTTGTCGCGTGCAGTGACCGAAGTATTTGTGCGGCTATATCGCGAAGGTTTGATTTATCGTGGCAAGCGGCTGGTCAACTGGGATCCAGTATTGCAAACTGCGGTTTCCGATCTGGAGGTTGTTTCCACCGAAGAAAACGGTTCACTTTGGCATATCCGCTATCCGCTGGAATTGCCGGACGGTTGTTTGGATAATCCGGACGAAGCACTGATCGTTGCTACCACCCGCCCGGAAACCATGTTGGGAGATGTGGCTGTCGCGGTGCATCCGGACGATCCGCGTTATCAACATTTAATCGGGCGTCATGTGCGATTGCCGTTGTGCGAGCGTACTATTCCAATCATCGCGGATACTTATGTCGATCTGGAATTCGGTACCGGTTGCGTCAAGATCACACCGGCGCACGATTTCAACGATTATCAGGTCGGTCAGCGCCACCATCTGGTGCCGATCAATATTTTTACGCTGGACGGCAAAATCAACGAGTTTGCTCCAGACCAATACCAGGGCATGGATCGTTTCGATGCCAGAAAAAAAATCGTCGCCGATTTGGAAGAGCAGGGTTATCTGGTGGAAACCAAACCGCACAAACTGATGGCACCCCGCGGCGATCGCACCAACACGATCATCGAACCGATGTTGACCGATCAATGGTACGTGGCGATGGAAGGATTGGCCAAACGTGGCTTGGAAGTTGTTGCCGACGGTCAAGTCCGATTCACACCGGACAACTGGACGCATGTCTACAACCAATGGCTGGAAAACATCCAGGATTGGTGTATTTCACGGCAATTGTGGTGGGGGCACCGCATTCCCGCGTGGTACGACGAAGACGGCAATGTTACCGTGGCGCATGATCTGGCGGAAGCGCAGCAATTGTCGGGGAAAACCGATCTCAGGCAAGATGAAGATGTGCTGGATACTTGGTTTTCCTCTGCATTATGGCCATTTTCAACCTTGGGTTGGCCGGACGATACGCCGGAACTGAAAGCATTCTTACCCACTTCGGTGCTGATTACCGGCTTCGATATCATTTTCTTCTGGGTAGCGCGCATGGTGATGATGTCACTGCATTTCACCGGTAAGGTGCCGTTTCGCGAAGTTTACATCACCGGCCTGATTCGCGATGCGGAAGGGCAGAAAATGAGCAAATCCAAAGGTAATGTGCTTGATCCGCTGGATTTGATCGATGGTATCGCATTGCCAGATTTGATCGCCAAGCGTACCACCGGGTTGATGAATCCGAAGCAAGCCGAATCGATTGAGAAAAACACGCGCAAACATTTTTCCGATGGCATCCCTGCTTTCGGCACCGACGCTTTGCGTTTCACTTTTGCCAGCTTAGCCTCGCATGGTCGCGACATCAAATTCGACATGCAGCGCTGTGAAGGTTACCGCAATTTTTGCAACAAATTGTGGAATGCTACACGCTACGTGCTGATGAATTGCGAAGGTAAGGATACCGGTCTGGATGAAACGCTACCGTTTACATACTCGGCGGCGGATCGCTGGATCATCAGCCGGTTGCAACAAGCCGAGCTTGCTGTCGAGCAAGCTTTCGACAACTACCGTTTCGATCTGGCGGCACGCGAAATTTACGAATTGGTATGGGATGAATATTGCGACTGGTATGTGGAATTGGCGAAAGTACAATTGCAGTCGCCGGACGAAGCGCACCAGCGCGCTACGCGCCGCACGCTGGTGCGGGTTTTGGAAACCATGCTGCGCTTAGCACACCCGGTAATCCCATTTATTACCGAAGAACTGTGGCAAAAAGTCGCTCCGCTTGCCGGAAAACAAGGCGAAAGCATCATGACACAACCTTATCCTGTTGCCGATTCGGCGCGAATCGATCAAGCTGCGAACGACAAAATTCAATTGCTCAAGGATATGGTTAACGCCTGCCGTGCTTTGCGCGGCGAAATGAATCTTTCACCTGCGTTGAAAGCACCGCTGTTGGCTTCCGGCGATCGACAAGTGTTGGAAAGTTATGCGCCGTACCTGATTGCATTGGCGAAACTCGTTAGTGTCGACATTCAAACCGGCGAACTTCCCGACGCCGATGCACCGGTCTCGATCGTGAAAGATTTTAAATTGATGTTGAAAATAGAAATTGACGTGGCTGCCGAGCGCGAAAGATTAAGCAAAGAAATCGCGCGAATCGACGCAGAAATCGCCAAAGCCCAAGCCAAATTATCCAACCCAAGCTTCGTCGAACGCGCTCCTGCTCAAGTGGTTGAGCAAGAAAAAGAGCGGCTGGCGGAATTTAATGCTAAACGTGGTAGTCTGAGTGAGCAGTTGAGAAGGTTGGGTTGATACGGTATGTTGTTATTGATCCGGCGGCTTGAGGTTTGAACTATTCATGCGACGTATTGGGCGTGCGAATACTAGAAATAGCGTTTGACACGATCAAGATTAGCTTCGATGAACGCCACTGGTATCATTATCCTGTAAGAAATCTCAGGGTTGTTTACAGAGAGGTTGATTAAAATAAGCGTTGAGTATTTCATAAGTCAAACTTTTATGAGGTTTGACGGTATTGTAGAAGTTAATGAAACGAGCAAGCTGGATATGGCGATCGGCGCTGTCTTTAAAGCATGTTGGGTTGTGCCACATATCCATTAGAGTACGAATGACTCGTTCGGCTTTGCCGTTAGTTTGCGGACGATTGATACGAGTAAACTTCTGACCGATACCGTGTTGTTTGCAAGCTTTAACGAAAGCATGGTCATCAGTTCCTTTATATTCCTTGCCGTTATCGGAATAAGCATAGTCGATCTGATAGGGACATTGAGCAATGACAGTGGCCATGAGAAAGGAAGCGGCGCTGTGCTGTGTTTTATCGGGAAAGATCTCGGCATACAATTCCCTAGAGAAATCATCGATTGCCACAAACAGGTACTCGCGAGGTTCATTGGCAGATTGACCTTTCAGTAAGGGAAGTCGTTTGGTGTCGAAATGAACTAGCTCTCCCGGATAAGATTTGTTA
>DJMI01000094.1 GCA_002435335.1 Nitrosomonas sp. UBA6494 | reverse complement strand
ATTTCAACATTGGTGCGCAAATCCTTGATACGCGATTGATCCAATACGTATGAACGAATTTGATGCCCCCAACCGATGTCCGTTTTTGTATCCTCTATGGCTTGCTTTTCTGCATTTCGCTTACGTAACTCCGCTTCGTACAAACGTGACTTCAACATCGCCAGTGCATCCGCTTTGTTGCGATGCTGGGATCGCCCGCTCTGACACTGCACTACAATTCCTGTTGGGTTATGTGTAATGCGAATTGCCGAATCGGTTTTGTTGATATGCTGTCCACCTGCACCGGATGCTCGAAAAGTATCGATCCGTAAATCCGCCGGATTTATTTCAATCTCAATGCTGTCGTCAATTTCCGGATACACAAAAACACTGGCAAAAGAGGTATGTCGCCGATTACCCGAGTCAAAAGGTGACTTCCTAACCAAACGGTGCACACCGGTTTCTGTACGCAAATAACCGTAAGCATATTCCCCTGTCACTTTCAGCGTTGCACTTTTAATACCCGCAACATCGCCGGGAGATTCTTCCAACACTTCCACTTCAAATCCTTGCCGTTCGCAATAGCGCAAATACATCCGCTCGAGCATTGCTGCCCAATCTTGCGCTTCAGTACCACCTGACCCCGATTGCACATCGAGAAAGCAGTTACTTGGATCCATCGGATCTGAAAACATGCGGCGAAACTCCAGATTTGCAACCTCCTTTTCTACCGCAGTCACATCAGCGGCAACACTGACAAGCGTTGCATCATCGCTCTCATCTATCGCCATCTGAAACAACTCTCGCAAATCCTGTAATTGCTGCTCCATTGATGCTAATACAATGACTGAATCTTCCAGTGTTTTTTTCTCGCGACCAATTTCCTGACTACGTTTGCTATCGTTCCAAACTGCCGGATCTTCGAGCAAACGCTTTAATTCCTCCAATCGGGTTTGCTTGGCTTCAAAGTCAAAGAAACCTCCGCAACTCTTGGGCACGACCACCAAGATCGTTAAGTTGATTTGCTATTGTATTAATCTGTTCAGCTTCCATTGATTTCACCTAAAAAATTTAAATTACGTTGTCGTAAGTGTGTATCGTCAATTCAAAATTGACAAAAGATTCTATAATTGTACGTCATCAAAACAAGAAAAGACCTTTTTAATATGCCTTTTTGCCATACCAATCCGAATTCGTACTGACAATGCCGAATTTTTTTGCCTTAATTCCTGCAGCAGGGTCGGGATCTCGCATGGGTAATGAACTACCGAAGCAGTATCTCCCACTGAACAACCGACCAATGATTTTTCATGCCATCGAAACCCTATGCCGAAATCGGCATATTTCGAGTGTAATCGTAGTGTTGTCGCCCGCTGATATTCATTGGTCCGACTATGATTGGTCTAAGTTTTCGGACAAGCTAATCGTACTGAATTGTGGCGGTGCAACACGTGCGGACAGTGTTCTGAATGGACTTATTGCTGCAAAGCAAAAACACTCCATGGACGACCGGGACTGGATACTGGTACACGATGCAGCCCGGCCATGCTTATCCGACGATCAACTGGAACGATTAATCCATGAAATTACCGAGGATGAAGTCGGTGGACTTTTAGCCGTCCCCGTAGCCGACACATTAAAACGGGAAAATGCGGAGGGTCGGGTCGCACAAACCGAATCTCGAGATCATCTATGGCAAGCACAAACCCCACAAATGTTTCGCTATCATTTACTTGCGCACGCACTGCAAAACACAACGCATTTACCCATTACCGACGATGCAAGTGCCATTGAAGCACTGGGTTATCACCCCAAGTTGGTAACTGGAAATGCTTATAATTTTAAAGTGACCTACCCGCATGATTTGGCATTAGCCGAACTGATCTTACAACAAAGGAATAATGCATGAGCACTTTCAGAATAGGGCAAGGCATGGATATACATCAATTGGTCGAAGGTCGCCCGTTGATTATCGGCGGTGTCACTATCCCGCATGAAAAGGGTTTGCTCGGCCACTCCGATGCGGATGTATTGTTACACGCCATTTGTGATGCATTACTCGGTGCCGCAGCACTCGGTGACATCGGACGACATTTTTCCGATTCCGATCCCCGCTACCGAAATATTGATAGCCGCATTTTGTTACGCAATGTCTTCGATCTATTGCAAGCAAAACAATACCAAATTATCAATATCGATGCGACTATCATTGCGCAAGCACCTAAAATGGCGCCGCACATCCCAGCCATGATTGCAAACATAGCGCAAGACCTGCAAATGCAACCAAGCGACATCAATATCAAAGCAAAAACCGCGGAGCACATGGGCGCCCTTGGTCGTAAAGAAGGCATCGCCACGCAGGTCGTTTGCCTGATCGACCGTACCGCATAATTACAATTGGAAAGTCAAAACGGCAAACTCGAAGCAAATTATGCCCGCGTCTTTTTTGCTTTATTTCCTAACCTAGCGACGCAAAAACAACTAGCACAGCAAGCTGATAAACTTACGGTCCAATGTGGTGGCCGAAAAATCAAAATGCAGCATATACACTTGACCTTAGCATTTCTTGGCAACATTGACATAATTCGCCTTGAAAATTTAAAGCAGAGCATGCAACCGATAACCGCCAAACCGTTCCAACTCTTGCTTGATACCGTTTGCTACTGGAAGCACACCCAAATCGTATCGTTACAACCTTCACAACCGTGTAATGAATTGCTGGAACTGGTCAATAAACTTGAAATTGCTTTGACCAATGCGCAATTCCCCTATGACAAACATCATTACAAACCACATATCACGTTAATCCGCAGAGCGACTCGTCCGCCGCAAGCCAGCGCCATTGAACCTATATTATTCGATGTCATGCAATGGGTACTGGTACAATCCAAGCCGATTCACAATCAAATCGAGTATATTCCACTCGCCCGATGGAATTTAGCATAATGCCCACGATCCTGGCTTTGGAAACCTCGACCGAATTCTGCTCAGTTGCATTGCATGTCGATGGAAAAATAATCACCAACGAAGTTACCGCCGGCCAGCGTCACTCGGAAATGCTATTACCGATGATTCATGAATTACTGACTGAAGCGGAACTGACACTGCAGCAACTGGACGGTATCGCTTTCGGTGCCGGGCCAGGCTCATTTACCGGATTGCGCATCGCTTGCGGAGTCACGCAAGGCCTGGCATATGCCGCCAATTTGCCGGTCATAGCGATAAGCACACTGGAAGCTGTTGCGGAAAAAATCGCGAAAAACAATGTCATTGTTGCACTTGATGCCAGAATGGGTGAAATTTACCATGCAGCTTATCGGAAAGTAGCTGATCGAAATTGGAAAATCGTCCATTCACCGTCGCTTTGCTTGCCTCAGCACGCACCGCCGGTACTCGATCACGGTTGGCATAGCGGTGGCAGTGGATTCGACACCTTCCATGAAATCTTGTCGACACGCTATCATGGCGCTTTACAACAAACACATGGCGGATTACATCCGCATGCAGAACAAGTCGCTATGCTCGCACTGGAAAAATATCGCACCAACGCCACTATTCACGCAACCCAAGCGGCGCCGGTCTATATCCGCAATAAGGTGGCATTAAAGGAAAACGAGCGATGAACACGGCAATCGAACCCATTGTTGTCATCCGCCCCATGCAATCAGCCGATGTAGAACACATTATTCTGATTGAGCGGGAAATTTTTCTTTTCCCATGGTCACCAAGAAATTTCGCTGACTCCATTGATTCAGGATATTACTGCCAAGTCTTGGCACAAGAGGAAGCCATACTGGGATACGGTATCGTGATGATGAGTCCGGAAGAAGCGCATGTTCTTACGCTCGGTATTAGCATGGCGTGGCAAAAAAAGGGTTTGGGGAAGAAAATGCTGCTCCATTTAATTGCACACGCTCGCGAACAGCATGCAAAATCGATTTTTCTTGATGTACGTGAATCCAATCACAGCGCGGCGCGCTTATATATGCAAATGGGTTTCAAGCAAATCGCGACACGCAAAGGCTATTACCCCGCCATGTGTGGCCGTGAAGATGCACGAGTCATGCAACTGATGCTATAAAACATGCATCTCACCTTGCGCAACAACAACTTCTAATATGAACGATCGTCGCAAGCAAATTCTCAACGAACTGAATCTGCTGCCGCTGTGGCAATTAAAATCCGGAACGCAACGTCAATCGCACCAACTCAGATCATTAAGCGAGCCTGATAGCACAATCAATCTATCGCAATCGATTCATCACATGGATTGGGATCAACTCAAACAAGCCGTATCGCAATGCACTTTATGTCCATTACATCAAACACGAACCAATACCGTATTCGGTGTCGGTGACGAGCATGCCGATTGGTTATTCATCGGAGAAGGCCCCGGCGCTCGAGAAGATGAGCTTGGTGAACCATTTGTCGGCCCAGCCGGGAAACTGCTCGACCAGATGCTGGCAGCAATCGGATTAAAACGCGGCGATCGCGTATACATCGCCAATATCGTCAAATGCCGCCCGCCCAATAATCGCAACCCCAGCACGGAAGAAGCAAAGCAATGCGAACCCTATCTAAGCCGGCAAATCGATATGATCAAACCAAAACTGATCATCGCCTTGGGAAAAGTTGCAGCACAAAACCTGTTAGACAGCGACGACAGCATTTCCAGTTTGCGCGGCAAAACACACGATTATCGCGGCATCCCTCTCATCGTCACTTACCATCCCGCATATCTGCTTCGATCTTTACCGGAAAAAGCCAAAGCTTGGAAGGATCTCTGTTTCGCCAAAACCACGATGCGGTCGTTGGTCTAAAAAACAATCTAATGAATTACTGATTAATTCGGTAAACAAAATGAGGCATGTGGCGCACGGAATGCAGCAACTATTTGGCCTACCCCCGGTAAGATATTCGGGAAAATGGTAAGATTTGTTTTTATTAACGCTCAATTTAATCATTTGGTTTTAAAAACGACCGCTACCTTTCGCATACCCGATCATTTTCAATTCTCTTTCGCTCCTACATGCATAATTCTCGCACTAAGAAAATCTCTTTTATTTTGATTTTGATCGTAATTGCCGCAGCATATTTCTATAGCGACAACAAAACAGATCCCACAGAAAACAAATATCGAGTTAGAACCGTAGAACGGGGTAACATCGTCCAGACAATTTCCGCTAACGGCACTTTGACCCCTCTGGTTTTAGTCAATGTCGGCACGCAGATTTCCGGCACAGTGGCAAAACTGTACGTAGACTTTAACGATGAAGTCGAGGCCGGTCAAATATTGGCTGAACTCGATCCGGCTCTGCTACGCGCACAGTTGCAACAATCCAAAGCTAATTTGCTCAACTCTCAAGCCGCATTAAAAATCGCGGAAAACAAATATAAGCGGCAACGTTTGCTGAAAGAAAAGCAATTCGTTTCACCCGAAGCCATTGAAATTGCCGAACAAGAAACCGAAGCGGCACGAGCACAAGTAGCCATTCATAAAGCACAAGTCGAGCGTGATCAGGCCAATCTGAATTACAGTGTAATCCGCTCACCGATTTCCGGGGTCGTGATCGCTCGCGATGTCGATGTCGGGCAAACCGTTGCCGCTAATTTCCAAACACCAACATTGTTCAAGATCGCCAACGATTTGCGCCAAATGCAAATCAATATCAGCGTTGCCGAAGCCGACATCGGTCAATTGCATATCGGGCAGGTGATCAACTTTACAGTTGATGCGTTCCAACAACGTCAGTTCACCGGGACCGTCAAGCAAGTGCGTTTGAATCCGACCATTCAAGAAAACGTCGTGACGTACAACGTCGTCGCGTTGGTCGACAATGCCGACGGTATGCTGTTGCCAGGCATGACTGCCAATATCCATTTTATCGTCTTGCAAAAGAATGACGTTTTACGCATTCCTAACGCAGCATTGCGATTCCAACCCAAGGAAAGTGACGACACCGGAAAAGCAGAATCGCCGAGCAATGTACCTCGCGCATTCCTGCTGACGGAAGGAAAACCGGCGGCAATCCCTGTGACGACTGGCGCCACTGACGGCAATTACACGGAAATCATCGATGGCAAGATCCAGGTAGGCGATAAAGTCATCATCAGCGAAATTGCCGACAAAAAAGAAGCAGAAAGCAAGTTTAAGTTACGATTTTTCTGATGTTGTCATTAGTCGCATTTTCACCCATCTCTCCGCTGATTCGCATTGAAAATCTTTGCAAGCACTATAGTTTGCAAGATGTGAATGGCGACACCATCACCAGCCAAGTATTGTTCGATATCAATCTGACGATTCAACCGGGGGAATTCATTGCTATCATGGGGCATTCGGGTTCCGGCAAGTCGACGCTGATGAATATTCTCGGTTGCTTGGATACGCCGAGCAGCGGTTCGTATTGGTTATCCGGACAGAATGTTGCTACCCTTTCCGGCAACGAATTGGCTCGTATCCGCAACCTTCAAATCGGCTTTGTATTTCAGGGATTTAATCTGCTCAAACGCATGAATGCATTGGATAATGTAGCAACACCGTTGTTATATGCAGGCATCAGCCGTGCACAAAGCCGTCAACGCGCATTAGAAATGTTACGCAAAACCGGTCTTGAAAACTTCGCATTGCATCACCCCAATCAACTGTCCGGTGGCCAACAACAACGCGTCGCGATCAGCCGTGCACTGGTCAACAGCCCGCCCTTAATCCTCGCCGACGAACCTACCGGTAATCTGGACACACAAACCGGCGCGGAAATCATGACGTTGTTTAGGCAATTAAATCGCGAACAAGGCATCACCATTGTGTTGGTAACACACGAAGAAGACATCGCCGCATACGCCAAGCGATTGATTCGCCTCAAAGATGGCCGCGTGATGTTGGATCGATCTAACGAATCCGTAACATGAATTTCGCCGCTATCATCGTTGAAGCATTACGCGCCTTGCAGCAAAACCGCCTGCGTACCGGGTTAACCATGCTCGGCATGATCATCGGTGTTGCCGCTGTCGTGCTGATGCTGTCGATAGGCCAAGGCGCACGCGCGCAAATCAACCAAACCATCACGGAAATGGGCAGCAATCTTTTCCTCGTGGTCCCCGGTGCAACCTCCTCCGGCGGCTTCAGCTTCGGTAGCGGCAGCGTGCGCACACTGACCATTAGCGACGCTTACGCAGTCGCGGAATTGCCGTCGGTACACGCTACCGCCCCGGTTACCACCGGTACAGTGCAACTAAACTACAGCGCAAAAAACTGGAGCACTATTGTGACCGGCACGACACCGGATTATTTCTCCGTCGGTAATTGGAAAATTGAATCCGGTAGTGTATTTACCGGATCCGATTTGCGTTCCGCTGCACGAGTTGCGGTACTTGGATCGATCACAGCAAAAAACTTGTTCGGTGATGAAGATCCCGTCGGGAAAACCATACGCATCACCAATCGCCCTTTTCTGGTTGTCGGTGTATTGATGGCGAAAGGGCAAAGCTTGAGCGGCCGCGATCAAGACGATAATGTTTTCATCCCGATTTCAACCAGCGAACGGCAAATTACCGGCAATCAATTTCCCGGATCAATCCGTTATATGCTGGCCCAAGGAAATTCCAGCGATGAGATGGCGCTGGCGGAACTGGAAATTACCCAATTACTGCGTCAGCGACATCGAATTGCAACCGGCAAAGATAACGATTTCACTGTACGCAATTTAGCCGCAATCGCTGATGTAGCCTCCAGTGCGGCTAAAATCATGTCGATCGTGCTCGGCGCGATTGCATCGATTTCCCTCTTGGTCGGCGGTATTGGCATCATGAACATCATGCT
>DJMI01000115.1 GCA_002435335.1 Nitrosomonas sp. UBA6494 | reverse complement strand
ATTCATCTTGCTGGCGATTCATGGCGCGAAGAGTTTTAGTTTGGATAATTGGCGTAACAAGCCTTAGTTTGTTGCTGCGGTGAGTGAGAATTTCAGAAAATTGACAGCACTGATTACTGAGAGAGTGTTAACAAACTGAAATCGGTCATTTTTTTTCTCTATCACCGCTTCGCATCAGAAACATATAAAAATAGCCAGATGATTCTGGTCATTTTATCGAAACTGAAAAAACGTTTTTCTATCGGGAAACAGGTATTCAGTGTATTAATCTATTACATCCAGAATGCCTGACAAGTGAATGTTTTTAAGATGTAATTAGAACTATACAGCAATTGCACCCGGTGACTTATTTCACTCATGCTTATTTCTGTATTCGTCATATGGGCTTCTTTTACGCATAACGTTAATGTAGGTCACACTTTCTCAGTTTGATGGACATAGCTTGAGCTTGCTTTGAACGATATCCCAGGATGTTTGCCAATCAATGCGTCGTTGCGGCATTTCGTTGATGCTCATGATGATGCTTGTTAGATCGCAGTGTGAGAGGCCGCCCTTGAATTCCATGCGCCATTGGTATTGCTTGGCTAGATCGTTCAATGACCCTAGGTCAGAGCGATTATCTGTTTTGGCGTAGAGCACTGAGTCATAGTGCTCGAATGCTTTATCAATGGCTGATGCAGGCAATCCTTTCATTTGGAGCAACTGCTCAAGCCCCGCGAGCAGCATATCCGGTAGTGATTCGTGGGTTACTGGCTTCTTGCCCTGAAACAAGATAAACGACAGCAATGTCGTGTCACTCATGAAGATGTATGCCTTGCGCCGACCAAGATCAAAGCGATTGACATACCAGTTGCCCAGTGGCGCTGCAGTTGATTCCGCCGCAGCAAGATTTTCTTTGCGCAGGCCAATGACGTTTTGAATTTCTTGAGTGCACTTGAGATACAGCATGATCGAATTGTATGGTCTAACGTTTGAATTCACCGGCCTTGCGCGGCTTTATCGCGCAGCGTCCGTGTGGACTCGCCGGGTTATACGGATTCTATTTCCTTGAGAGTCTTCCCGTTCTTGTCTTTCCACGCGGTAAGGCCATTCGCATGTCCGCCATGAATCACCGCCGCTGCTGAACTTGGGCTCGTGAACTCTGCGTCACTCGTGAACACCAAAGCACTGCCCTTCGTCTCCAACACACCTTCGTCCTTTAGGCGTTGTCGCATATTCATTGCCCAAGGCCATTTTTGCGACGATGCCCTGTCGGTTAGAACAGCCTCTGAGCCCTTAAGAACTACAAAGCCATTTGGTGCCAGATGGCCCTCGGCTTTGATTCCCTTGATCTCGCAGAACAACTTCTTATGTTCGGACTCGCCTACTGCTTTTGACGCAGATGGCACAAGCAACTCAACCCCGAGAACAGGCAACAGTTGGCTGATTTTTTCCAGAAAGATTTCCATGTCCTCTCTGTCGGACTCTGGCAGTCGCGCTCCACTACTTTGACCGTTTGTGACCAAGGCACGCCCGGATTTGCGTGCTTGGTCGATGAGCTTCCCTTCGAGGTAGCGTATGTGCGCCTTAGTTAAGTTTTCGTCTTTGCTGATAAAGAAGATGATCTGATTCCAGAAATCCTTTTCCAAGTGCGCTTTGATTCGGTCTCGGATATTTTTAGCCTCGCCAACATAGATTGCTGGCTTTCCGGATTCCGGGTCAGCTCCGGTCAGAAAATATATCCCCGAACTGTCTGACTCTTCACGGGACAGCACACCGTCAAATTCGCTTCTGGGACCAGCGACGGCCTTTCCCGTCCAGTTCGACAATTCCGCAGTTCGCAGTCGCTTGGGATCTCCGTGAACCAGGAAGATTTTGATCGTTGCACTAGGCATATGCTAATTCCGTATAACGTAAAGTTAAGGGGCTGCGCTTTAGCGCAGTCCCGCTTGAACGCTGGGTTCAGATTGTGGCTCGCTTCGCGATCACAATCTAACCTTACTCGTTAGGCACGGATTGCCTGCACTTCACGAATAACGAACTCGGCGCACGCGGGCAAAGCTTCTGCGAAAGAAAGTGTATCGCCCTTTGGGTAGTAACCCACAACGTATTTGTTGGGCTCGCGCATGAAATACCACCCAGATGAAACTCGCTTATCCTCTGACCAGCGAAGCCACTGCTCCACAAGCTCGGGATGATGAGAAATATAAGTTGAGACGGCCTCAACCGAGAGAGCGGACTCACACTGAGCAAGCCCAGACTCGGCAACGAGTTGGATGGGCGATTTGTTTCCACCATAGAAGTTGGCTGGGAGGTTGCAAAGACGTTCAATGACAATTTCGGGTGCCATGTATGTAGTGCCTAACGTAATGTATACGACATTTTGTCTAATAATCTTGCAGAAGATGTCGTATAACTATGGTAATTATTAACTAGCATATTGTATTGTAAATTAAATTTACTATTTAAAAAGACAAATGATACAAGAAAATACGACAACGCCGTCAGCTAAAAAAATGCTTGATCGCGTCCGTGAAAAAATACGATACAAACATTATAGTTTAAGCACGGAAAGAACTTATATTTCATGGATTAAACACTATATCATTTTTAATGGCAAGCGCCATCCGCTTGATATGGGGGCGGTTGAGATGGAAAGGTTTTTAACTGTTCTGGCTAACAGGGCGTTGAAAAACTATCTGCGTTGCTGGTGCGGCGTTAAAAACAGGCTCAAAGTGCTCATTTATTAGGCATAAACTGTGCTTTTTCTCATGTTTTGCCTTGCATCGGCTGTCTCGAAAACGTTTTTTCAACGGCCTGCGAATGAGCGCTAGGTGTCCAGTTCTTCTCAAAACCAGGCAATACCGGCAAACCTTTTTTGTACCGAAATATTTTGACATTGCAATAGCCTTTGCGGGATGGTTTTGATCGATTAGCATATCGATCCGGTCAAACGAGAAAAACGATAAGCGATAAGGACAATGATGAATCAGCAATATCAACAGTTAGTACAAAAACTGGAAGAAATTTCGCATTTGAATGGTGTGATGAGTACCTTGGGCTGGGATCAGGANNGCGTTGCGCAATTTCGAGCTGGAAACCAAAGTGCCGAAGCAGTTGGTGATGGAATTGACGGAGTTGAGTTCGCGTGGGCACGAGGTTTGGGTTAAAGCGCGGCAACAGAACAGATTTGCCGATTTCGCGCCGGTGTTAAAACGGTTTCTTGAATTGAAAAAAGCGTGGGCGCAGTGCGTGGCACCGGACTCGGCGCCTTATGATGCCAACATCGATCTATTCGAGCGTGGTGCAACGATGGCGACGATTACACCGATTTTCGAGCGTCTGAAGCAGGAATTGATTCCGTTGATCGGCGCGATTCAGCAGCATGCGGATCGGGTCGATGCATCTTGTTTGCACGGCTTGTTTGCGCTGGATAAGCAGGAAGCACTGGCGCGTAAAATCAGCAGCGACATTGGTTTCGATTTTTCGCAGGGACGTATGGATGTCTCGGTGCATCCGTTTTGCGGCGGCGGCCATCCGACCGATGTGCGCATCACCACGCGCTATAAGGAAAGTAATTTTATCGAATCGCTTTATTCGATCATCCACGAGACCGGCCATGCGTTGTACGAGCAGGGCAGGCCGCATCATTTGGGCGATTTGCCGGTGACCGAATCGTTGACCATGGGCATTCACGAATCGCAATCGCTGTTTTGGGAGCGCATGATCGCGCAAGGAAAGCCGTTCTGCCGGCATTATTTCACGCTATTCCGGCAGACATTTCCGGATAATTTCCGCCACACCGATGCAGAGATGCTGTACCGTGCGATCAATCATTGCAAACCGGATTTCATTCGTGTCGAAGCCGACGAAGTGACGTATCCGTTGCATGTGATTCTGCGCTACGAAATCGAAAAAGGTTTGTTTGACGGTTCAATGGCGGTCGACGATTTGCCGCAGATTTGGAATGACCTGATGCAAAAATACTTAGGGATCACGCCGCCGAACGATACCTTGGGCGTTCTGCAGGACTCGCATTGGAGTTCCGGCGCATTCGGTTATTTTCCGTCGTATACGCTCGGCGCAATGTATGCCTGCCAGTTTTACCGCGCCATGCTCGCTGAACATCCGGCAATGGAAAACGAAATCGCAAAGGGTAATTTTGCACTGATTAAGCGCTGGTTGAACGAAAAAATCCATCAACAGGGCAAGCGCTATACCCCAGATGAATTGGTTCGGAAAATAACCGGAGAAGGATTAAATCCCGATCATTTCGTGCATTATCTCAAGGTGAAGTATGGCGTGATTTATCGGTTGGCGTTATGACTGAAGTCTAATTTTGGTTCTGATTACCAAAAACAGAATAAGGCGATACAGTCGTGATGCATCATTAAAAAGGCTGTTGCGAAACGCATTGCGTTATCGCAATGCAATTCCCAACAGCCTATCTATCGAAACCAGCATCAACCCCGGTTTTTTGTAACGGGGTTTGTTATGCTAGTTAGTCGATTACATTCAAAGTACCTGGCAAGTGAATGTTTTTAGGATGCAATTGGCACCACACGGTGAAAGCACCTGGTTTGTCGGCTACAAACGAAATGGTTTTGGTTTCGCCGGCTTTGATCACTTCTTGAATGCCGTATGCATCAATTGAAAAACCTTCGCTGATTGGCGATTTGTTTTCGATAGTGATGTTTACTTTTGCGCCTTTATGAACGGCGATGGTTTCTGGTTCGTTCAATACATTGAATGCACGGATGTTGGTAACGGTAACGCCTTCAACTTTCAATTCAGGAATGTTGGTGTCATAAGCGTTCATCACGATGGTGAAGTTTTTTTCCGATGCTTGAACGGCGCTTGCAGCAAGCAACAAACCAGCGATTAAACTTGTACCTAAAACTTTGGTTACTTTCATGAAAAATCTCCTCTCTCTGTAAAAGTATTACTTGAAGATGCTTAGTTGCTAAGCATTATTTGGATTTCTTGTTGTCAACAGTGAAAACATTAAGATAAGCGATTAAATTCGTTATCAATCCGCCTTCGCCTGTTTGCCGCGATTATAATTCCAATAGGGGGCTCCGCACAACTGGCAGTGCTAGAACTGAGGGGAATCCTGGATTACGGTGCTTTGATTAGAATCGATTTTTCCATTCACGCAACACGGTAAAAACAGCAATCGGATCGGGTAGCGGTTTGCCTGCATGCTGTTGTGCGCTGGCGATAATCGCTGATTGTTCACAGCGTAGAAACGGATTAATGGCGCGCTCCTGTTTTAGCGCAGTCGGTATGGTGGGTGTATTTTGCTGTCGCAATTGTTGTGCTTTTCGTTCGAAATCCATCAAATCATTATTGTCGGGATCGATTGTTCGTGCAAATGCGACATTACCCAGGGTGTATTCGTGTGTGCAATAAATCAGCGTATCATCTGGCAATTGCGCCAGTTTTTGCAGCGATTGATACATCTGTTGTGGTGTTCCCTCAAAGATGCGACCGCAGCCGCAGGAAAACAATGTGTCACCGCAAAATACCATGTTGAACGGCTCGCGTCGGTAATAAGCGATATGGCCTAATGTATGACCTGGAATATCGAGTACAGTAAGATACAACGGTAATTCGGGTATGTTGATCTGACCCGTTTCGCACAGCGGGTGTGTGACCGTTGCAATCGTTTCTGTGGCAGGGCCGTACACTGGCACTTCGCGCCATCGGCATAATTGTGCAACACCGCCGGTATGATCGCTGTGGTGATGCGTAATTAAAATAGCTTTTAATTGCAATTGATTATGCGTGAGGAATTCGATAACGGGGGTTGCGTCGCCAGGATCGACAACAACGGCATTGCTTTGATTGTGAATTACCCAGATATAATTGTCTCTAAAAGCAGGTACAGGATGAATATGCAACATAGGAATTCCTTTGGCTGGGATCTACAATGATTGTAGCAATCATATCGACATAGGCAACCGGAAAAATTCACAATGACATTGCAGAGCGCACAACAATGGTTTGAATCTTCGCTGGGTCAATATCTGATCGCGCATGAACAGCATTTTTTTGATCAGATGGTGGCGAATATTTTCGGCTACAACGCAGTGCAAATCGGTTGGCCGCAATTCGATTTTCTGCAAACCAATCGCATGCCGTTCCATTTTTCTATGGGCCTGGAAGCACAAGTTTCGCTCAGGGCAGTACCGAGTTTTTTGCCCATTCAAAGCAACACTATCGATTTGGTTATTTTGCCGCATACGCTTGAATTTAACGCTAATCCGCATCAGATTTTACGTGAGGTGCACCGGATTTTGATTCCTGAAGGTCATGTGGTGATCTCGGGATTTAATCCGGTCAGTTTGTGGGGGATGTGTCACTATTTAAAATCGACGCGACGTGAATTTCCGTGGAATGGAGATTTCATCGCTTTGCATCGCCTGAAGGATTGGTTGAAATTACTGGATTTTGAAATGGCGGGGGGGAAGCTTTGCTGTTACGTGCCGCCGTTTAAGCAGGAAAAATGGCGGCAGCGGTTTCAGTTTATGGAAGCGGCTGGAGACCGCTGGTGGCCGATTTCCGGTGGAGTGTATTTTTTGCATGCAATCAAATACATTCATGGTATGCGCATTATCAAGCCGGAATGGAAGAATTGCCAGGATGCTAAGAAAAAAATGGTACCAGCGGCGCAAAAGATTAACGATAATTCGATTGAAGAATCGTTGTCCCAGAAATCCCATCCAACCAAAGATTGAAAGCAGTCCTGATGACCGAGCAAGCAAAAGTAGTCGAAATCTACACCGACGGTGCATGCAAGGGCAATCCTGGTATAGGAGGCTGGGGGGCATTGCTGAAATATGCGGGGCATGAGCGCGAATTGTATGGTGGGGAAAAGATGACCACCAACAATCGCATGGAACTGCTTGCTGCGATCCGAGCTTTGGAAGCGTTAAAGCGCCCGTGTAAGGTACATTTGCATACCGATTCACAATATTTGCAAAGAGGAATCAGTGAATGGCTGAACGGTTGGAAAGCGCGCGATTGGCGCACCGCCGATAAGAAGCCGGTAAAAAATGACGATCTATGGAAATTACTCGACGATCTGACGCAGCGGCATGACATCGAATGGTGTTGGGTGCGCGGGCATTCCGGACATGTCGGCAATGAACGTGCCGATCAATTGGCAAACCGCGGCGTCGACTCGATCAAGTCGGAAGAAGATTAATCCAAGTATTATCGATTCATGCGACAAATCATTCTCGATACTGAAACCACCGGTTTGGAATACAAGCAGGGGCACCGCATTGTCGAAATTGCGGCGGTGGAACTATGTAACCGGCAACTGACCGGCAATCACTTTCACCGTTATCTAAATCCAGAGCGCGAAAGCGACGCCGGTGCGCTACAGGTGCATGGATTGACTAAGGAATTCTTGCAAGATAAACCTAAATTCCATGAGATTTCAAAGGAATTTATCGAATTTATCACCGATGCGGAACTGATCATTCATAACGCGCCTTTTGATGTCGGTTTTCTCAATTATGAATTGAGCCTATTGAATCTGGAAGTACTGGATCGTTACTGCGCTTCGATTATCGATACATTGAAACTGGCCAAGGATCTTCACCCCGGCAAACGCAACAATCTGGATGCGCTGTGCGAACGTTATCGCATCGATAACTCCAAGCGTACACTGCACGGCGCATTGCTCGATGCGGAATTGTTGGCGGAAGTCTATCTTGCCATGACGCGCGGGCAAGAAAGCCTGTTGATCGAATTGGAATATGTTGAAGCAGCGCAGCAGACTTCAGTCAATCTCGACGGCTTGAATCTTAAAGTCATCACAGCTACAGCAGATGAACAGGCGCAACACCTGAATGTACTGGAAAAAATCGCAAAAGAGAGTGGCGGGCGTTGTTTATGGGTTAGTCTGAACGATGAGAATTAACGAAAGTTTCGAAGAAAACTATCCTACGATTTGTAATTGGGGTTTTATTGATTACTGTGAATTATTCGACATATTCAAGCTAATAACTATTTCTTCGTCAATTGCATCATCGCACAGGTAAAAGAAACCAATAGTCCTAGCAGTATCGGCGCTAAGACAGTTTCGTTACCGGTGGTAATAAAGAAAATAAAAAGTAGCAACGAGAGAGCGAGCGAGCCAATCATGATTTTTCCTGACATATAATTTTTTCCTTTGGGTTAATTAAAAACATGGTATACCGGATCATACTAACCGCAATCTTTTCCGGCGTAAATATCGAATTGCAATGTTAACTGCTTCGCTATAATTCGTTTTTCTGCAAAACGTTTCCGACAAATTAAAAGCCATTAATCCGAAAAAAGATCGATAAATTGAAGAGAAATCGCACATTTATTCCCGCATTTCATTATCACGTGTTGACTCGCTGGTATGATCCAGTGGTGCGTACACTGTTTCCGGAATCGGTGGTTAAATCTACTTTGATTGAGCAAGCATGTTTGCAACCTGGGCAAGCTGTGCTCGATATCGGCTGTGGCACCGGTACGCTGACATTGTTGATCAAGCAAGTACATCCTGATGTTATCGTACACGGACTCGATATCGATAACGAAATTTTGCAACTTGCACAAAATAAGGCCGATGCAGCAGGGCTTGAACTGCTACTGCAGCAAGGTTCGGCTACCTGCTTGCCTTACCCTGATCAGAGCTTCGATCATGTTTTTAGCAGTTTGATGATGCATCACTTGATTACCGCAGACAAACAACACATGCTGCGTGAAGCGTTCCGAGTGCTCAAACCGGGTGGCCAATTGCATGTGGCGGACTTCGGTGCACCGCATAAGTTTGATATGTGGTTGATTTCTCTGCTTGTGCGATGGTTTGAGGAGGTACACGACAATGCACTTGGCTTATTGCCGGTATTTATGCGTGACGCCGGGTTTGAACCGGTTCACGCGGCCAAGCATTTCCGCTCATTGTTCGGTACCGTTACATTGCACTACGCGATCAAACCAGAAAAATTAATCAACCGTAATCTGAGTACACAGTAGGTCGATAATAGAGAGTTATTTCCGAGTTCGCGATCCTCTATTCCATTATATTCGAATACTCGATTGTTCTTCTGTGCGACGATGTGTTAGGTTTCTGAGGATGATCGTTATTTCATCTCAAGGATAAGCATTCTCAACAATCTATTAATCATCTTCACCCAATTCGGCATCCCATCCTTTTTTCTTTGCATCAGCAATTGCTTGTGCGTAAATTTGTGTGTGGCGTTGCTGTAAATCGTCCGGAAGTCGACTCGGTAAGTGGGCATAAGGCTCCCATGCAGCATGTACTTTTTCATATAAAAGTTGCATTTGTGAGGTGCTCCAACCGGCACAGGTTTCCGTTTCCGGAATAATGCCAAATACCCAGGCATCACGCACGATGCGACCTAGATGCGTCAATCCTCCGTTTTCATCTTCGTCTATTCCGACGTAGCATTGTTCTGTCATTTAATTTCCTCTAATATTCAATGGTTTTCTCTGTCTTGCGATGTTGTGTTAGTGTTAAATCGTTGCAAAATATGGCCGGCCATATTTTTTGCCAATTCTTCCTCGCTGAAGAATATGGTACCCAGTTTGTCCTGCCGAAACAATTTGGCTTCGTCTTCATCGTGGGTGCGCAGTACGATTTCAATGTTGGGATTCAACGTTTTTGCGGTATCGATCATGTGTCGGATATGCAAAGTATCCGGAATAGCGATCACCAGCATTGCCGCATCGGCGATATGCGCTTGG
>DJMI01000013.1 GCA_002435335.1 Nitrosomonas sp. UBA6494 | reverse complement strand
ACTTTTATCTATGAGGCAATGCGATGGAGCGATGGATTGGAGCGTTTGCATAGGTGGCTGAGACCCCCCAGCCAGGCGGGGATCTCAGTCTACTCCTAATTAAGTTTCAGTAATTTTTTGAGAAAGGAGAGCAAATTTAAGCGAATTTTTACTACTGACTTGTGAAACTCGGCATTTAAATCAACCGACATATTTTCGGCGCTATTTAGGCTTCTAAATTCTTTGTTCATATAGATACCTCTCGAACGAAAAATAATTTAACCTATTTAAAAACAGTCGTATAAAAACCATTAACTTTTAAGTCTGATGATTTATGGTGAAGGTTTTTATATAGTTTAGAATTTTTCATCTATAAATAACAATCAATTGTTTATATAATATTGATAGATGAAAATTTATGATGAGATGACGAAAGGAGGGATGTATGCGCCACAGTACCATACGCCAGTTAGAGGTATTCGAAGCGATCGCACGTTTAAAAAGCTTTACACGTGCTGCGGAAGAATTATGTCTGACACAACCCACCGTTTCGATGCAAATAAAAAAATTAACTGACGAAGTCGGTTTGCCGCTGTTCGAACAAATCGGGAAAAAAATTTATTTGACTGATGCCGGCAAAGAGCTGTATCAAACCTGCCATGGGATTTTTGAGCATTTCTCGCGTTTCGAAATGGCAGTATCGGATATGAAAGGATTGAAGTCCGGGAAATTAAGGCTGGCTGTTGTTACCACAGCCAAATATTTCACACCAAGGTTATTAGGTATGTTTTGCCGGAAATATCCCAACATCGATGTCATGCTGAAGGTGGCCAATCGTGAGCATCTCTTGGAACGGTTAGTAAACAATCAAGACGATTTGTATATTGTTGGCCAAGTACCGGACAACATCGATGCTGTGGCGGAAGTATTTCTCGGTAACCCATTGGTCGTATTGGCTGCGGCTGATCATCCGCTAGCCGATGAAAAGCAAATCAGTATCGATCGAATCTGTCAGGAGCCGTTCATAATGCGCGAGCCTGGATCCGGAACTCGAATGGCGATCAAACAATTTTTTTCTCGACATAAGCAAATCTTGAAAGTGCGCATGGAGTTGGGCAGTAATGAAGCGATAAAACAAGCGATCGTCGGTGGTTTGGGTATTGCGGCTTTGTCGCGACATACACTGACTTTAGACGCGCCGATGGGACAATTTGCAATACTCGATGTGCAAGGCTTTCCGATCGATCGCCATTGGTACTTTGCTTATCCTTCCGGTAAGCAGTTGTCGATCGTTGCGCGAACTTTTTTGGAGTACTTGCGCAATGCTTCCGAACTTCTCGAAGATATACCATGCCGCCATGCGACTACAGGATATTGTCCGCTGATAAAATGCGGAACGGCATAAGTTTCATATTTGCGTCAGGAGGTTCTGCAAATTCTTGAATTAATAAATCTATAGGGGGGGGCGATGAATCGATCGATTGTTTGGTTCGATCAACTAACCATGAATGATGTCGGGGAGGTTGGCGGCAAAAATGCTTCGTTGGGAGAAATGATCAGTCATTTGTCACAAGCCGGAGTTACTGTGCCGATGGGGTTTGCTACCACAACAGCGGCGTATCGCGATTTTTTGTCGCAAAATGGTTTGGCTGATCGTATTTACCAGCGACTAACAGGTCTCGATGTCGATGATACGCAATCGCTTGCCTCAGCGGGTAAGGCGATTAGGGATTGGATAGCGCAGACCGAATTGCCCGATGCGTTGTTGCAAGCAGTTTCGCAAGCTTATCAAAAGCTAGCCGAAGAAAGCGGTGACGGTGTTTCTTTTGCGGTACGCTCTTCGGCAACAGCGGAAGATTTGGCGGATGCATCTTTTGCAGGACAGCAGGAGACTTTATTAAATGTGCGCGGATTTGATCAAGTCGTCGCAGCGATTAAAGTGGTGTTTGCTTCCCTGTATAACGACCGCGCCATTGCTTACCGAGTACATCAGCGATTTCCTCACGAGAAGGTACTCTTGTCAGCTGGTATCCAGAAAATGGTGCGTAGTGATCTTGGCGCCAGCGGTGTCATGTTTACACTGGATACTGAATCTGGTTTTCGCGATGCGGTTTTTATCACTTCGGTGTATGGTCTGGGTGAAACGATCGTACAAGGCGCTGTCAATCCGGATGAGTTTTACGTTTATAAACGCAGTCTTGCCGTCGGGAAACCGGCAATTCTGTCGCGGCGCTTGGGCACCAAGGCGATCGAGATGGTTTATGCCGAACACGGCCGGAATGGCGCAACGACATTGATTCGCGATGTCGACATGGAGCGAAGCCAACGTTTTTCGTTATCCGATGTGCAAATCGAAGCTCTGGCACGTCAGGCGATGATTATCGAACAACACTATGACCGTCCGATGGATATCGAGTGGGCGCTGGATGGATTAGATGGGCAGTTGTATATCGTACAGGCGCGACCAGAAACGGTAGAAAGTCGCGCCATGCCAATGTTGGAGCGTTTCAAGCTGATGCGTAAAGGTTCTGTGCTGACCGAGGGTCGGGCGATCGGTGGCAAGATCGGTCAAGGGACGGCACGCTTGATCAAAGGAATCAATGAAATGCATCACATTCAAGCTGGGGATGTATTGGTAACCGATATGACTGATCCGGATTGGGAGCCGATCATGAAGCGCGCTGCGGCTATTGTGACTAACCGAGGCGGGCGTACTTGTCACGCAGCAATTGTGGCGCGGGAATTGGGAATTCCTGCCGTGGTTGGTTGCGGCAGTGCAACGCAATCGATTGCGGATGGCACAGCGATTACCGTATCTTGTGCAGAAGGTGATAGCGGCTATGTTTACGACGGGCTGTTGCCTTTCGAGCATACGATGACGGATACCGGCAAGCTACCTGATTTGCCGGTCAAAATCATGTTGAATGTCGGCAATCCTTCGCATGCGTTTGCATTTTCGCGTATGCCAAATCACGGAGTCGGGCTTGCGAGATTGGAATTCATCATCAGCAATATGATCGGAGTTCATCCCAAAGCATTGCTCGAATTCGATCAACTTCCTGTTGAGTTGAAAGAGGAAATCAATAGCCGTGCTGCCGGTTATTTGAATCCGGTCAGTTTTTATGTCGAAAAATTGACCGAGGGAATTGCTACATTGGCGGCGGCATTTCACCCTAATCCTGTCATTGTTCGCACCTCTGATTTTAAATCCAACGAATACGCCAATTTGTTGGGTGGAGATCGATATGAACCGCATGAAGAGAATCCGATGATCGGCTTTCGCGGCGCATCACGTTACGTTTCCCCCGTTTTTCGCGCTTGTTTCGAACTAGAATGCCAAGCGTTGCGTCGAGTGCGTGACGACATGGGGTTGACCAATGTTGAGATCATGATTCCTTTTTGCCGTACGCTTGAAGAAGCCGAGCAAGTCATTGCGCTGCTCGCTGCTTACGGATTGGAGCGCGGGAAGAATGGTCTGCGCGTGATCATGATGTGCGAAATTCCTTCCAATGCCATGCTGGCGGAAGAATTCTTGCAGTATTTCGATGGTTTCTCTATCGGTTCCAATGATATGACCCAGTTGGCGCTAGGAGTAGACCGTGATTCGGGATTGATTTCGCATGTGTTCGACGAACGTAATCCGGCGGTAAAGAAACTGCTCGGCATGGCGATTGAGGCCTGTCGTAAGCAAAATAAATATATCGGTATTTGCGGCCAAGGTCCCTCCGATTACCCGGATTTCGCCGCATGGCTCTATCAACAAGGCATCGGCAGCTTATCGCTCAATCCCGATTCCGTAGTCGAAACATGGCTGTATATCGCCAGCTTGCGTACGTCATGACATTGCAGAAACGCACCGTGTTTTATTTGTCCGATCGTACCGGCATCACCGCGGAAACGCTTGGACATAGCCTGTTGACACAGTTCGACGGCATTGCATGGGAAATTGTCAACATACCGTTTCTGGACGATGAAAACAAAGTAGACAGTGCGGTTACGCAGATAAATGGCGCCGCCGAGCGTGACGGATATCGCCCGTTGGTGTTCAGTACGTTGCAAAAACCGGAAATTTTGCAGCAGATCAAACAGTCCAATTGTCGCGTTTACGATTTTTTTGAAACATTCACTCGATCGGTCGAAGAAGAGTTGCATCAACCCTCTGTGCGTAAGTCCGGTCGCTCACATGCCCTGCAACAGTATCGGTCGTATTTCAAGCGCATTGACGCTGTCAATTATGTTTTGGCGCACGACGATGGTATCAATCCAAAGCATTTCGGCACAGCGGACATCATTTTGATTGGCATTTCGCGCGTCGGTAAAACACCCACATGTCTCTACATGGGTCTGCAATACGGTATCGCTGCTGCGAATTATCCACTAACCCCGGACGATATGACTACTTTGCAGATTCCGGCAGTGCTTACACCGGTCAGCAACAAACTTTTCGGCTTGACGCTGGCCGCGGAGCAATTGCATTTCATCCGTCAAAAGCGTCAGCCAAACAGTGAATACGCATCGCTTGCGCAATGTCAGCACGAAGTTCGTTGGCAGGAATCGTTGTTTCGTTGCTTCAATATTCCTTACCTGGATACCACGCGCATTTCAGTTGAAGAAATCAGCACGATCATCTTGAATCGATGTGGATTAACGAGGCGTCTATATGGATAAATCACAGCGAGTTACAGTACGTAGCGTGCAAGATCTTCGCTTTGCGCCAAATCATTGAGTCGTTTATCGACATACGCAGCGTCGATGACGAGGGTTTCTCCGCTGTGTTTCGGTGCATGATACGAAATGTCTTCCAACAGTTTTTCCATCACCGTGTGCAAGCGGCGTGCGCCAATGTTTTCGGTTTTGCTGTTGACTGAATAAGCAATTTCAGCCATGCGCTTGATTGCGTCATCGGCGAATTGCAGTCGGATGCCTTCGGTCGCAAGCAGCGCTTCGTATTGCCGGGTTAGGCAAGCGTCGGTGTTGGTTAAAATTTGCTCAAAATCACTGACGCTTAAGCTGGTCAACTCGACTCGAATCGGAAAGCGTCCTTGGAGTTCAGGAATCAGATCGGACGGTTTTGCCATATGGAATGCGCCGCTGGCAATGAACAAGATATGATCGGTTTTGATCATGCCGTATTTGGTTGAAATCGTCGTGCCTTCAACTAGCGGCAGCAAATCACGCTGCACACCCTGACGCGATACATCGCCGCCGCTGACATTGCCAGCGCGGCTGGCTATTTTGTCGATTTCATCGAGAAAGACGATGCCGTTTTGTTCGACATTCTGCAACGCGTTCAACTTCATTTCTTCGTCGTTGACCATTTTTGCGGCTTCTTCTTCGAGCAGGATTTTGCGTGCTTCGCGGATTGTCAATTTGCGGGTTTTCTTTTTCTCGCCTCCAAGATGCTGAAACATGCCTTGTATTTGTGAAGTTAGATCTTCCATGCCGGGCGGTGCGAAAATTTCCATGCTGGCACGCGGTGTGGCGACTTCGATTTCGATTTCCTTATCATCGAGCTCGCCTTCGCGTAATTTCTTGCGAAATTTTTGCCGTGTCGAGTTGTCGTGATCTTCAGAAGATGATGCTTGATACCCGAAATCACGAGCTGCGGGTAGTAAGGCATCGAGAATACGGTCTTCTGCACGATCTTCTGCCAGCGGCTGCTTTTTGCGCGTTTCACTTTCGCGTGCTTCCTTGATCGCCGTTTCAGCTAAATCACGAATGATGGAATCGACATCGCGCCCGACATAACCGACTTCGGTGAATTTGGTCGCTTCAATTTTGATAAAAGGGGCATTGGCCAGTTTGGCTAGACGGCGTGCGATTTCGGTTTTTCCGACGCCGGTCGGGCCGATCATCAATATATTCTTCGGTGTAATTTCCTGGCGCAATGGCTCTGCAATTTGTTGCCGCCGCCAGCGGTTTCTCAATGCAATCGCCACTGCGCGTTTAGCGGCATCCTGGCCGATAATATGTTTGTCCAGCTCATGGACGATTTCCTGAGGAGTCATTTGTGACATGTTCGAATTCTTTGTAAAAGCTTAATCGATGGTTTCGATGATGTGATCTTGATTGGTATAAATACAAATATCACCGGCGATGGTGAGTGCTTTCTTCACGATTTCTTTCGGCGATAGATCGGTGTTTTCCAATAGTGCGCGTGCGGCAGCCAAAGCGTAAGATCCGCCGCTACCGATCGCGGCAATGCCTAATTCGGGTTCGATGATGTCGCCCGCACCGCTGATAATCAGTGTGGCATCTTCGTTAGCAACGACAAGCATCGCTTCCAGGCGACGCAAAATCCTGTCTGTGCGCCAATCTTTGGCCAATTCGACGGCGGATCGCATGATATGGCCATGATGCGCTTCCAATTTGCCTTCGAAGCGCTCGAATAAAGTAAATGCATCTGCAGTGCCGCCTGCGAACCCTGCTAGGATTTTGTCGTGATACAGCCTACGGACTTTGCGTGCACTGGATTTCGCTACGACTGCACCCAAAGTGACTTGCCCGTCACCACCCAAGGCGACTTGGCGGCCACGCCTTACTGAAACTATCGTTGTCATGAAAATTCGTTTTATCGATTACTGAAAAAAAGCATTATAGCGTATAAAAAACACGTGGATTCGGTTTGCGGGATATTGACTATATTTCGGTTTTTTTCTTTGCTCGCGGATGTGCGGCATCATATATTTTACTGAGATGCTGGAAATCTAAATGCGTATAAACTTGCGTCGATGAGATGCTGGCATGTCCCAACATTTCCTGCACCGCCCGTAAGTCGCCGCTCGATTGCAATAAATGTGAAGCACACGAATGCCGCAAGATATGCGGATGTACATTCTGCTGGATTCCTTGCCGCAGCGCGCGCTGTTTTAGTCGATGGCTGACGGTGCGTGTGCTGATGGCATCGCCATGTTGCGATAAAAACAATGCCGTTGTTCCTGGTTTTGCGATTTGCGAGCGCCGTTCCAACCACTGCGTCAATGCATCGAGCGCAAATCGACCGATCGGAACGATGCGCGCCTTACCGCCTTTTCCCATTACTCTAACTGTTCCTTCGGCAAAATCGATGTTGATAGGTTTGAGCCGCGACAACTCGGTCAACCGTAAGCCGGAAGAATAAAATAACTCAAACATTGCGCGATCTCTTATGGCCAGCAAGTTGTCGACAGAAAATGCCAGTAATTGTGTGGCTTCGTCGGGAGATAACGCGTTGGGTAATTTATGCGGTGATTTGGGTACTTTGATACCCTGGCAAGGATTATGTTGAAATTGATGTCTGCGGATTAAGTAGTTATAAAAGCTGCGCCATGCCGAAAGCATACGGGCCAGGCTTCTGCCGGATAGTCCTTTGCCGTGCAGTTGTGCTACAACGACGCGGATATTGGATGATTGAATCTGCTGTAAATCATTGTGTTGCAGATGACGTAGCAGTAATCGGATGTCGCGTGTGTAGTTTTCAATAGTGAGCGCAGAGAAACGCCGCTCGTTGGTTAGGTAATCAATGAATGCAACAACCAGCGAATCAGGTTCTTCACTCATTGATTCTGATGATCGCGAGCTGCAATCTCACCAACCGTTTCCGCTTGGTCGTAGCGCGTAATGCAGGTGCAAACCAATTCTCCCAGTCGTTTCAAGTGCAACGTACCCATTTCTGGATAAAATCGCTCTGGATCCGGACTACCCAGGACAATCAAGCCGATGGTTTGAACCGTATTCAAGGGAATCATTGCGAAGGAATGAAGGTGTTCGGCATCTTCGCCGAACCATTGCTTGATTTCATCGGCAATATGATTGCCGCAGTACGGTTGTGCCAAGCTTTCGGCTATGGTGCGCACATCTTCGCTGGTAGGTGAAAATTCCGTATGCGTGCCGGGTTCGGTGGAGAGCTCCCAAAAGCGCATTGCCACGAACGGTACCGCAAAATCTTCTTTCAAACTGAAATACAATGCGCTTAACAGTTCATCGAGATTGGAAACGGAGAGCAATGCAATCGTCAGTCGATGCATTTTCTCACCGATTGCATCATTTTCTTCGCCGAAACTGATCAATTCGAGCAATTTATCCTGTAATGCACGATTGCGTTCACGCAACGCTATGATTTGCCGTTCGTTCAGGGATATCACCTTGTCATTTTGCGGATGAGAAATCGGAATGTCCGCCAATAAATCGGCATATTCATTGAAGAATTGTGGATGCTCCTGCAGATATTGGGCTACGTCCTCGGGTTTCATTGTTTATCCTTGAGTTGATGAGTTACAAATTTATTTCACCTTCGAATACCGTCTCGGCTGGACCGGTCATCCATACCGGTTCATCGTCTCCTGGCCATCGAATTGTCAATTCACCGCCACGTGTGCTTACTACAACTTGACGGTCCAGCAGGCCTAAATTGATGCCGGCGACAACAGCGGCGCAAGCACCTGTGCCGCATGCCAATGTTTCTCCGGCTCCGCGCTCGAAAACTCGCAATTTAATGTGGTTGCGATCGACAATTTGCATAAAGCCGACATTTACTTTTTTAGGGAAACACGAATGCGTTTCGATCAAGGCGCCTTCCGTTTCGACCGGCGCTGTGTCGACATCTTGCACGACTAAAACCGCATGAGGATTTCCCATCGATAGTACGCTTATTGTAATCAACCTGTCTTGCACTTCAAGCGAATATGTCGGTTCGCGCTTTTCAGCAATAAACGGGATTGCCTGCGGTTCAAAAATCGGTTTTCCCATGTTGACCGTTATATTGCCGTTGGTTTCCAATTTGGGTGATATTACGCCGCTGAGTGTTTCAATACGAATTTCATTTTTATGTGTCAGTCCATGGTCATGTACGTAACGGACAAAGCAGCGTGCCCCATTGCCGCATTGTTCCACTTCACCGCCGTCGGCGTTGAAAATGCGATAGCGGAAATCCGCAGCTCCTTCCGCTTTCTCAATCAGTAATAGCTGATCGAAACCGATACCGAAGTGACGATCAGCTAATTTCCTGATTTGCTGCCGATTCAATTCGATTTTTTGGATTGTTCCATTCAGCACGATAAAATCGTTTCCCAGCCCGTGCATTTTGGTGAATTTTAATTTCATGATCTACTAATCCGACGGTTTAGTTGCATCAGCATCATCAATTAAACAAGAAATCACCGTCGCTATCGACAATACTATCTCTTGTAATTGTTGTTTGTGTAATAAGTCTATCGCCTCGGCAATCTATATAGAGTACCGTGACTATTGAGATGATGATCACAATCTAAATATGGTTTGTCAATTTTAAGTTCGTTTTCGTACATTGTCCTTGTGTATCACGAAAGACCGGTGGTGGATCGATTTTTCGTTATATAACCAATCTAAATAACAAAAAATTGAGAAAATATGACACAGTTATCCTGCTGGTGTGGTGGCTTGATCTTGAGTTCGTCAGATTTGTCGATGGGTAAGTCGTTGTGGTAATTTTATGTCAAATAAACAAACGGTTTGTGAAATTTATGATTGCAATTTACCGACGCCAGAATTACACTTGACCATCAAAAAAGATGCAACATAATCAACCGCTGCATTAAACAATAAGCAAGGGATATCAAAAGCATGAATAACGCAATGATCATTTCAAATAGTCGCTGTCGAGATCGTCGCCAAGGAATGCCTTTTTTTTGCCAATACCATTTGGGAATAAAACCTGGGAGAAGGGTGAATGAGCGCAGAGCGGTAGAAAACGGTCAGCCTCGCTACGTTGATCGTTATCCGGGGCACTTGATGTTATGTACTGTCGGCATTTTGTTGCTGAGTATTCTTGATGCTTGCCTTACACTTAATATTTTAGCGGGTGGCGGTGAAGAGGTTAATTGGTTTATGGCAATCTTGATCGAAGACAGCGTTGAGAAATTCATTGTCATCAAACTTCTGCTTACTGCGCTTGCATTGATTTTGTTGGTTATTCATCACAAAGTGCAAATGACCGCAAAGATCTATGTATGGCATCTTAAGTATATGATTCTGGCTGGTTACGGCACACTAATCGGTTACGAGTTAGTGTTGCTAAGTGTGATGGCGAAGTAAATAAAGAAATCACAGCTACAATCTGCTTGGCTGTTCGATTAAGAAGTGATTAATCGAATCCATCGGCTTTTGAACAGGGTTGTCATCAGTATGCAGCGTATTTGTGATAATCTGCTACTATTTATCCGTGATCAGTTTCTTGCATACCGTTTCTCTTTTCGGCGTATTTTCTAGTTTTTGGAATCATCGCTCACTCATTTATCAATTAACCAAACGTGAGATAATTGCGCGTTATCGTGGTTCTTTTTTGGGGTTGTTGTGGTCGTTTATAACACCTCTGGTGATGCTGGTTATTTATACTTTCGTGTTTGGTCTGGTATTTAAAGTACGTTTGAGTCAGACCGATGTGCCAAGTGATAATCCTTATGATTTTGCAATGTTTTTGTTTTCCGGGTTAATCGTATTTAATCTGTTTTCCGAGTGTGTTTCGCGTGCGCCAGGGCTCATTCTGGCGAATGTCAANNGCCGCTCTATTCCATGCAAGCATTAGTTTTTTGGTGCTACAATTTTTTTTGCTGTTGCTTGGCCATCCTTTTTCTTGGAATATTCTCTGGTTGCCAGTTGTTTTGCTGCCCTTTTTGTTGTTGGTTATGGGGTTGGGGTGGTTGCTGACATCCATCGGGGTTTTTATTCGTGATATCGGACAAATTGTGAACATGCTGCTAACAGCATTACTGTTTATGAGTCCTATTTTTTATCCGTTGAGTGCGTTACCGGAATCGATCAGAAATTATCTGTTTTTAAATCCACTTACCCATGTCGTGGAGCAAGTTCGAAATATTGTACTTTGGAATCAGATGCCGCATTTGATTCATCTGACCATCTATAGCTTTGCCGCGATATTCGTTGCATGGCTTGGCTTTTATTGGTTCGAAAAAACCAAGAAAGGATTTGCTGATGTCCTCTGAGCCAGCAATCAGCGCTACCAATCTGGGTAAATGCTATCAGCTTTATACGCGACCTCACGATAGGCTGAAGCAATTTCTATGGGGTGGAAAAAGGCGATACTATCGAGAGTTTTGGGCACTACGGGATGTTAATTTTGANNGAAGTATCAACCAAGGGGCGTGTTGCCGCGCTACTGGAATTGGGTGCCGGGTTTAATCCCGAATTTAGCGGTCGTGAAAATGTTTTCATGAGCGCAGCCATAATGGGCATGAGTCAGGCAGAAATTCGTCGCAGTTTCGATGAGATTGTTGATTTTTCAGGAATTGGCGATTTTATCGATCAACCGGTCAAAACTTATTCAAGCGGAATGTATGTGCGCCTCGCTTTTTCAATTGCGACTTGTGTAAATCCGGATGTTTTGGTTATCGATGAAGCGCTTTCCGTTGGGGATAGTGCTTTTTCGCGTAAATCATTCGAACGCATCATGGCGCTTAAGGCACGCGGAATTACTATTTTATTTTGCTCACATAATATTTATCAAGTGGAAGCGCTGTGCCAACGAGCCATATGGATAGATAGCGGGAAAATCAAAGCACTGGGTGAGGCCAGCAAAGTTTGTTTGGATTACACGCAATCCTTGAATCAGAACGATACGCCTCCTCAGTCGCTACTTGATTCAATGAATCTGAAACAGTCTGCGGCTGAACCATCTACCGGGATAGCCAGGCTCGCACGCGTTGTCGTTACCGCGGATGGCAAAGCGTCTCCAACGCTACAACTGACCAGTATGATTTCAACTTTACAAGTTCAGGTCAGCTTTGATTCCGATCCCAAGATTCCTTGTCCCAGCGTTGCGATAATAATCAATAATGCAAGCGGACAAAATATTAGTAGTTGTTGTAATTTTTATGACCAAGTTACCCTTGAGCGTGATTTACAAGGCAGCGCTACTGTGCAAATTGATTTTCCCTGTATTCAGTTGCTGCGCGGTCATTATGTCATTCATGTCTTCCTGCTGAGTGAACAAGCTATCCATATTTACGATTCAGCCTGGTGCGCCGAGTTTGAGATTATCCAACCCGGTCTTGAGATCGGTCTAATTGCGTTGCAACGTACTTGGAAACAGCCATGAATCATTTAAGTCGGTTGCAGCGTTGTTGGATTGTTTTGGATTACGATTTTTTGTTACCTCTTTTAGCAAAGCTGCCGTTTTCATGGGGACGAAAAATCGCCGGGTGGCGCGGGCGATTCTACGGGTATTTGCGCCGTGATTGGCGGCAATTTTCTTTTCAAGATGGTGATTTGTATTTGAGAACACAGCAAACAATGTCGCAAATTTTACACCAGGCTGATACTTCGTCGATAACACAAGCGGTTCTTCAGCGCTACCAAATGCAGAGTATCGAAGAGTGGGAGGCTGCTTGCATCAGCGGTGGTTGCGATATTTCCAAATGGCCGGTGTGTTATGAGGGTGTCGGCAATGTGCTTGCATTGCTGAAAGATAATCCACGTATCGTTTTTTTAATCGCGCATTACGGTAGCAGCATTTTAGGTACGGTTTTATTGCAAAGATTAGGTGTTCCGGTTCTGGGCATGAGTTCTAACGTAGTTGACAGTCCAAGTGTTCATCCGAGTATTAGTCGCTTTTATCGTAAAAAATATGCTTCTATGGCTCGCTATCTTAACGGCGGACAAATTCTCGATCGTGAGAACAATACCGCTAAGTTTGTACGTTTTTTACAGCACGGTGGTGTTGTCGTTATTCCCAGTGATTTGCCGCCAACATCACCTAAATCAGCTTTATTCCGATCGTTCTTCGGCAAGAATCGAGGATTTGCACCTGGAGCAGCTAAATTGGCGAGAATAACCAATGTGCCGTTAATGGCATTTTTATGCGAATTTCGTGATGATGTATATCATCTGCGTTTTTCCGTGCCGGGAGAAGATCCTTATCTGTTTATTGAGCAAACAATACAGTCACGGCCAAGTGTATGGTGGGCAGCAGATATACTTCCCCTGCTGCCGGTGGAATAGGCTTGACAGAATCACGTGCCTTCTCCTAAGGTATCGCAGAATATACGCACTTGATATTTTAAATTACAGGCTATAAGAATAACCATGAATGAATCAACAATACTGATGAACGATGCCATGCTGATAAATCCAGATAGGATTGTACCGCCTGCTGCATGGGTTGAGCATATCCCATTCTTGTCATGGTTGATTGTTGCTCTAAAGCCAGCTATCTTTGTTGAGCTTGGTACGCATTCAGGCAATTCATATCTCAGTGCCTGTCAGGCAGTACTTGAAAATCACTTGAATACACGCTGTTATGCTGTCGATACATGGCAAGGAGATGAACATTCCGGGTTTTATGGGGAAGAAATTTTCGTGTCGCTATCGCAGTACCATCAAGAAAAATACGCTGCATTCTCCAATCTATTGCGTATGCCCTTTGATCAAGCCAAGGATTATTTTAGTGAGCAAACCATTGATATCCTTCATATCGATGGTTTGCATACTTACGAAGCAGTTAAACATGATTTTGAAACATGGCTGCCCAAATTGTCGAACAATGGAGTCATACTGTTTCATGATACCAATGTGCATGAACGTGGTTTCGGTGTATGGCAATTATGGGAACAAATACAAGATTCATATCCTTCGATCGAATTTCCGCACTCACATGGTTTGGGGATATTATTTGTTGGCAATTCTCAGCCTGAAGTGATTAAGCATATGATCTCTCTATGGCAAGACGAGAGTAATCGACAAATCATTCAAAGGCTGTTTTCACGATTAGGTAAAAATATAACTTTACAATTCATGATCTCTGAGATGCGGCGTGAAATCCAACGGCTTAATCAAGAAGAAGAGACGCTTAATCAAACTGTTCTCCAATTAAAAGCCGATATCAATCAAGTGCATTCTGATTTGTCTCAGCAAGAACAATTGTTATCCGCCATTTTGTCCTCAACGAGCTGGCGTCTTACAAAGCCGTGGCGGTTTATCGGAAGGCTAGTAAAGAAGCACCTTGCTTTTCGTGGTTTATGAAAATTCATTCCACTCAGAACAAGTTCTTTTAATAAATAATGAGGGAGATGTGTGCTGCGTATAAGCTAGAAATGTTATTGATTAATCTGATCTGAAAAATTACCCGATTCAGTAATTGCTGATCTGATTGAGTATCGTACATTGAGCGCTTTGAACTCAGCTTAAGAATGTATCAAGAGCTATGCCTAATCATCGAAACGAAATCGCACAATATAAGCAACAAATAGCGGAATATCAACATGAGATTGAGGTTCTTCAATACGACAAAGAGCTGCTCCAGCATGAAATAAGAACGCTTCGTGACTCAAATTCATGGAAAATTACAGCGCCATATCGATGGATTGGTACTAAAATCCATTCTATCCGATTTGGAGTTAAGGTGATTGCGGATTTTGTGACAATACATGGCGGCGGATGGAGAGGATGGGGATTTTTCTTTGTTAGAATTTGGAAGAAATTGCAGCAACACGGATTAAAAGGGTTAGTAACCAACTGGATCACATACTATTCTTATCATCAACGGGATAGCGAATCTTATCGAGTAAAAAGGAAAAGAATAACTCACTTTCCTCTCGTCCGGCATACCATAGCGGTTGATATTATAATTTGTGTCCACAATGCTTTGGAAGACGTAAAAAAATGTCTGGATTCAGTGATTAGACATACATACCCTCCTTATCAATTGCTGCTTGTCGACGATGGCAGCGATACAGAAACTCGGGATTTTCTTCATCATTTTGCTGCAATCAACAATGCACGGTTAATAAGAAACGAATTCGCTCACGGATACACGCTTGCCGCTAATCAGGGGATTAGAGCTTCACAAGCCCCTTATGTGGTTTTACTTAATAGCGATACCATTGTTTGCTCTAATTGGCTGGATCGTATGATTATTTGTGCTGAATCTGATCCTGATTTGGGAATGGTGGGGCCATTAAGTAACACTGCATCTTGGCAATCTATTCCAGCAATAGAACAAAACGGTGATTGGTCGAATAATCCGTTGCCCAAAGTAATGACGATTGAAGAAATGAGCCAATTAGTTGCCCTTTATTCGGGGCAGTTGTATCCGCGGATTCCTTTCTTGAATGGATTTTGCTTGCTTATCAAGCGCGTATTAATTGATGAGATCGGTTATTTCGATGAGGAAAATTTTGCTCGAGGATATGGTGAGGAAAACGATTTTTGTTTGCGAGCCAAACAAGCCGGGTGGTTGCTGGCAGTTGCTGATGATGTATATATCTATCATGCACAATCAAGAAGTTATTCATCAGAGCAACGTCAACAATTGTGCGAGGTTGCCAGTCAGGTACTTGCTCAAAAGCACGGGCAGACCATAATTGATGAAGGCGTTTATATTTGTCGGCATAATCGAGCGATGATCGGAAACCGTATTCGAGCTGAAAGAATTTTTGAACGTTATGAATTGATCAAAAAAGCAAAATCTCTCTGGAGGGAAAAGCGAGTAATTTTTATCTTACCAATTAGGGATGCTGGTGGGGGAGCAAATGTTGTAATCAGCGAGATCTTGGCGTTGATAAGAATGGGAGTAGACGTATGGTTGCTAAATTTTGGCTATCTGAAAAGTAATTTTGAAAGAAGCTATCCTGAAATAAATATTCCTGTTATTTACGCACAAAATACTGAATCAATACCGGAGCTTTGTGTCACTTTTGATGCGGTTATTGCAACACATAATTCTTCTGTAGCTTGGATAGCACCGTTAATCAATATGACAACAGCAAGCCCAATCTTGGGATACTACATTCAAGATTTTGAGCCGTATTTTTATCAAAAAGGGTCTGCTGAATATCAATCGGCAATAGCATCTTATACTTTGATTCCAGAAATCGTGTGTATTACAAAAACGCAATGGAACAAGCAGAAAGTATTGGATGAAACTGGAGTAGATTGTGCGTTATTAGGTCCAAGTGTAGATATAGATCTTTATAGGCCGCGAACGCGTAGTGATCTTTCTTGGCCAAATCGCCCGATTAGAATTTGTGCCATGATAAGACCATCTTCCCCGCGTCGAAATCCGCTTTTGACAATGCAGGTGCTGAAATTTATTGAAAAGAAGTACAAGGATAAGATTGAAATAATATTATTTGGTGAAGAAAGTAATTCGCCTGATTTTATCGAGCTTCCGCGAGACTTCAATTGGCGAAATTTAGGCAAGCAAACGCGCGAAGAGGTTGCTTTATTGTTAAATGAAGTGGATGTTTTTGTGGATTTCTCGAGTTATCAAGCAATGGGGCTTACTGCCATGGAGGCAATGGCTTGTGGTGTTGCTGTCATTTTGCCTGAGAACGGTGGTGCGAGCAGCTTTGCTTGCCATGAGAAGAATGCATTATTCGTTGATACAAAGGACCAGTCGCTGTGTCAGCTTGCCTTAGATCGATTAATTTCGGATCATGCTCTGAGAATGCGATTGCAGCAACAATCTCAAATAGATGTGACTCAATTTTTTTCTGAAAAAGCAGCTTTTAATTTGCTTGAAGCCTTATTTTCTACACAATGCTGACTGCTGGCGTTTTTTGACTTACTAAGTTTCTTTAAGTGAGCCTCATTTCAGATGAAACCTGATTCCTCAATTAAACCATCGTTGGTTTGCGCAATTGTCGTTACGTATCATCCCGATCTTGTCGCATTGCAAAATCTTCTGGCTGCATTAAGGGGTCAAGTAGCGACTGTCGTGATCGTCGATAATGGTTCATCCTCCGATAGTATTGCCTGGATGGCGGCGCAACAGGAAGAAAAATTGATTCTTTTTTCCCTTGAGCAAAATATAGGGGTGGCCGCAGCGCACAATCATGCAATTCGATGGGCGCAGCATGGTGAATATACTCATGTTGTTTTGTTTGACCAGGATAGCGTTCCTTTCCCTGATATGATTGTGCAATTGTTGGCGGGAGAAGCGGAGCTACTAAGAATGGGGTTGAGGGTGGCGGCAGTTGGACCGCAATATTTCGATCCGCGCTTATCCAGACCGGCACCGTTTACTCAACTCGTAAGATTTAAATCTATCAGGGCTTATTGCAAAAACGATGAGCAGGTATTTCATCCGGCGGATTCCTTGATCAGTTCTGGAATGTTGATAAGGATTTCCAATCTTAATGAGCTGGGGTTGATGGATGAGCGTTTATTTATTGATTATGTGGATATTGAATGGTGCTTGCGAGCCAAGCACATGGGGTATCAATGTTTCGGAGTATGTTCCGCAAAAATGCACCACACGATAGGTGATAGGGTGATTTCTTGGCGAAATGGAAAACGGATGATCCCTATTCATAGTCCGGTGCGGAACTATTATCTGATGCGTAATGCTATTTTGCTTTATAAACGGAATTATATTTCCGTGACTTGGATGTTGCGCGATGCTTATCGGCTACTCTTGCGTTACGTTTTTTTTTCCTTGTTGGTATCGCCACGGTTTTCTAATTTTCGAATGCTGACTGTTGGTTTATGGCATGGAATAAACGGGATAAACGGTAAATTTCCAGAGTGCTGAAGCAGAGTGATCGCTGTTCGTTGATTGGTTTAATAAGAAACTTGCATAATGCCGTTCCTATTTACGGTTTATAGGTTAAAGCTTGAATCGTTCGCAAACTTCTACGCAACTTGAGTCTATATCTGTGGTTGTAGTCAACTACAACGCCGGTTCGTTGCTGAATGAATGTATTAGTGCAGCATTACAGCAAGCGCAGCAAATCATTGTGATCGACAACGGATCTCAAAATTTCTGTCCTCAGGGGTTGCGTAAAGCGTTTCCCGAGCAACACCGGCTGCAAATTCTAGCGTTAAATACTAATACTGGGTTTGCTGCTGGTTGCAATACGGGAATTGGTCTCGCGACTCAGCCATTCATACTTTTTCTAAACCCGGATTGTATCTTGAGTGACGGTTCATTGCATCGCATGATGCAAGTGATGCAATCCGATACGCAGATTGGCATGGTGGGCGGTTATCTGATCAATCCGGATGGTACCGAACAGGGTGGCGGGCGGCGGGCGATTCCGACGCCATGGCGTGCATTGGTTCGCGCTTTTGGTTTATACCGTTTGGGGAAATTTTGGCCGGAGTTATTTTTTGACTTTCATTTGGATAAACAGCCCCTACCGCAATCGCCGATGGAAGTCGAAGCGGTATCGGGGGCGCTGATGCTGGTGCGGCGTCAAGCGCTGGAAGATGTTGGCGCATGGGATGAAGGCTATTTTTTGCACTGCGAGGACTTGGATTGGTGCGTGCGATTTCGGAAAAAGAATTGGAAAATTGTATTTGTACCAGATGCACCAGTTACGCATTTTAAAGGGGCATGCAGTCAAGCGCGGCCATTCTTCGTTGCTTGGCATAAACATCGCGGTATGCTGCGTTTTTATCGAAAATTTTTTCAGCAACAGTATTCCGGTATTCTGATGGGATTGGTCGCATTGGCGGTTTGGCTGCGTTTTGGTGTTACCGTGCTATTTTATGCTTTGCAAAGCGGTTACCGTTTTTTGAAATCAAAATATGGATGAGCGGCGTGTCGGGGTTTTAGGGGCGACAAGTCTTGTTGGCGAGCATTTAATTGCGTATCTCATCAAGAATTGTTGGCGAGTGACTGCATTTACACGCCGGACTATTGTGCCAAAAACGGTTTTCCACGCGCAGATTTCTTGGCAATCGCTCGCAAAGCTCGATTATGACAATGTTGCGCAAATGCCAATTCCATATTGGGTTTGTGTTGCGCCTATCTGGGTTTTGCCCGATTATTTCGATCTTTTGATTGCCTTGGGTGTGCGACGCATCGTTTGTTTATCTTCAACCAGTCGCTTTACTAAAAATGATTCTTCCGATTTGCAGGAAAGGCAAATCGCACAAAAGTTGGTGCAGAGTGAAGAGCTTTTGCGAACATGGGCAAACTCATCTGCGATAGAATACATAATTTTACGTCCAACGTTGATTTACGGATACGGACACGATAAGAACGTTGCTGAAATGGCAAGATTTATCCGGCGTTTCGGTTTCTTTCCGGTGCTTGGAACTGCCAAAGGTTTGCGGCAACCGATTCATGTTGACGATGTCGTTTTCGCATGTTTTGCAGCGTTAGGTGCTTTAAATTTTAAAAACTGTTCTTATAATTTGGCCGGAGGGGAAGTATTACCTTATCGTGACATGGTAATACGGATATTTGAAAGGCTTAATCGTCGCCCTCGTCTGCTAACGATACCGTTTTGGTGCTTCCGTTTTTTCATTGCGGGTATTCGATGGATTCCACGCTATCGTTTTATGACGTTGGCTATGGCTGAAAGAATGAATCAAGATTTACAGTTTGACTATTCTGAAGCGCAGCGGGATCTGTATTTTTCTCCTAGACAATTCCGTTTGACGATAGAAGATTTGCCCGGGACAAATTGATAAAAATAACGATTATTACCCCTCTTCAATCAATATGGGGATATTTTTCCACTACCGTTTATGTCGATGAAATTTAAGCTGAAGACGCCTCAAACCGAGATTGCCCAAGTACTGAGCAGTTTTAAAAAAACTTTTAGAAATATCGGGGTTTTTAGTGCCGTCATCAATATGCTGATGCTGATGCCGGCTATTTATATGTTGTCGCTTTACGATAGTGTTCTTACCAGTCGCAACGAAATGACGCTTTTGATGCTGACTTTGATTATGCTTGGCGCCTATGTTTTTCTCGGTGCACTAGAATATGTGAGAAGCTTCATCTTGATTCGTGTCGGCGCTCAATTCGACATGAAATTGAATAAACGTGTTTATACCGCTGCGTTTGAGCAAAGTTTGAAACAGGCTGACGGTAATGGTGGTCAAGCGTTAAAAGACCTAACCAATTTGCGGCAATTTCTAACAGGCAATGCATTGTTTGCGATTTTTGATGCACCCTGGTTTCCTATTTTTCTGTTCGTAATTTTTATGTTTCATCCCGCGCTGGGTGTATTGGGTACATGCGGTACTATCATATTAATTGCCTTGGCTTACGTTAACGAAAGAATTTCGCATAAGCCGTTAACAGAAGCAAACGCGATGGCGGTTGCTTCAACTAATGTAGCATCGAATAATTTACGCAATGCCGAAGTAATTGAAGCCATGGGTATGCTACCCAACATTCAATCGCGTTGGTATCAATTGCACAGCCGATTTCTAAATTTGCAAGCCGAAGCCAGTGAAAAAGCCGGCACGATTACCGCATTATCCAAATCTTTTTCCTTGATATTGCAATCTCTGATGCTGGGTTTGGGGGCCTTGCTGGTTTTGGAAAATCACATTACCCCCGGAATGATGATTGCGGGTTCGATTTTGTTCTCAAAAGCTGTTGCACCGGTTCAATTGTTAATCAGTGTCTGGAAACAAGTCGGTAGCACACGAAGTGCCTATGAGCGCTTAACCAAGCTGTTGGAGCAAAATCCGGCCCGGGAAGCCGGCATGGCATTACCAAAACCGAAAGGTGTCATTGCGGTTGAAAACGTAACGGCCATTCCACCGGGTGGCAAATTTCCTGTTATTAAAGGATTATCTTTTTCTTTGGCTGCCGGTGACGTACTTGGCATTATCGGTCCGAGCGGATCGGGTAAGTCCACGCTGGCTCGTTTGTTGGTCGGTGTGTGGTCGGCTGCGGCGGGGAAGGTAAGGCTGGATGGTGCGGATGTTTATCTTTGGAACAAGGATGAGTTAGGGCCCTATATCGGTTACTTGCCTCAAGATATCGAATTATTTGCCGGGACCGTTTCGGAAAATATAGCCCGGTTTGGTGAAATTGACGCTGAGAAAGTGATTTTGGCGGCAAAGCGGGCTGGTGTGCATGAGATGATTTTGAACATGCCGATGGGTTACGATACGCCCCTGGGCGACGGCGGCACCGGTTTATCCGGTGGGCAAAAGCAGCGACTCGGTTTGGCGCGCGCCATGTACGATGATCCCTCGTTGATTGTTTTGGATGAGCCGAATTCGAATTTGGACGATGTGGGCGAACAGGCATTGCTTGCTGCCATTATGGACTTGCGTAAGCGTGGTAAAACGATTGTTCTGATTACGCATCGTACCAGTATTATTAGTGCAACCAGTAAATTATTGTTGCTGCAAGAGGGGATGGCAAAAATGTTCGGTCCAACAAATCAAATTGTCGAGGCGTTGACAAAACAGCAACAGCAAGCATTGCTGGCGCAAAAAAAAGCCAAGGAACAATCTACTGTAAACCGGACGGAACAAACGGTTGAGGCTGCTGCTCCCAATAACGACAAATGACGATACAATTTTATAAATAGGCAAAGTAACGGTAAATGAAGCTTGTCGCTGAAAAAAACAAAGCTGTGATCGATATTTCCGCCGATCATTCAAATCAAGTAAATACGGATGAAACGGTTCATACAAAACTCGGCTGGTGGATTGTACTGGCTGGTTTCGGCGGGTTTATTTTATGGGCTTCGCTGGCTCCTTTGGATAAAGGGGTGCCGGTTTCAGGTACCGTGACTGTCGCGAGTCATCTTAAAGCAGTACAGCATCAAACCGGCGGAATTATAGATAATATTCTCGTTAAAGAAGGCGATCATGTGGCAACGGGGCAGGTAGTGGTGCGCATGAATGATGTGCAAATCAAAGCGCAAGCGGAAATTACCCGCAGCCAGTTATATACCGCGCGAGCCGTTGAGGCGCGCTTATTGGCGGAACGCGATGGCAGCAATGAAATTGTTTTTCCGGACGAATTGTTGTTATTAAATAACGATTTGCGCGTTTCCAATAGCATCATTATACAAAATCAATTATTTACATCGCGCAAGCTAGCGATACAACATGAAATCGCGGCACTTGATGAAAGTATTGCCGGTTTGCAATTCCAATTGCGTGGATTGGAAGCGTCAAAAGCGAGCAAAAACCAACAACTGAAATTTCTTGAAGAGCAGCTTGTAAATTTGCGTGATCTGGCAAAAGACGGCTTTGTTCCCCGCAATCGGGTATTGGACCTAGAGCGTGCCTATTCGCAATTGATAGGAGATATTTCTTCGGATACCGGGAATATCGGTCGCATTCAGCGCCAAATAGCCGAACTGGAGCAGCGTCGCATTCAAAGGCAGCAGGAGTATCAAAAAGAGGTACGGCAGCAATTGACCGATATAAAACGGGAAGCGGATGCGCTTAGCAGTCGTTTGCATGCGCAGGAATTCGAGTTGGCCAATATCGAAGTCAAAGCACCCGTCGACGGCACCGTAGTCGGTATGAATGTGTTTACTGAAGGAGGGGTGATTGGGCCTGGTTTCAAACTGATGGATATCGTGCCGCGCGATGATATTTTGGTGATTACAGGTCAGGTGCCCGTGCATTTGATCGACAAGGTGCATGTCGATCTTCCGGTCGATTTTATTTTTTCCGCGCTCAATCAAAAGAAGGCGCCCAAAATACCTGGCATTGTCACGCAAGTATCGGCGGATCGGTTGAACGATGAACGTACCGGATTACCTTATTTTCTCATCAAAGCCAAAGTAACGCCCGAGGGTATGAAACAATTGACCAATCAACAAATACGAGCGGGAATGCCGGTGGAAATATTTGTTAAGACTGGTGAGCGCTCGTTGATGAATTATTTATTTAAACCGATTCTAGACCGCGCTCATTCGGCGATGAGCGAAGATTAATCTCAATGGATGCACGTCATAAAAAGATTCTGCTATTCGCCTGGTTGATGTTGTGTTGTACTTTCAGTCAAGCTCAATCACTCAGCCTGTTGGCAGCTTATGAGGCAGCTTTACAGAACGATCCAATCTATCGTTCTGCGTATCATGAAAATGAAGCAGGCGAACAAGCCGAGGTGATTGGACGGGCTAGCTTGCTACCAACATTAACTGCTACTCATACACAAAATAAAAATTCCGGTACTCAGGATAGGGGGAGTGGTTCTGAATCATTGAATTTTGATGGACAAGTCAGCATGCTGACATTGAGGCAACCGCTATTTAACATGGAGGCTGTGGCTGGGTATCAACAAGGTAAGGCAAGAGCGGATTCGAGTCGCTCTAAGTTTGCCGGTCATGGCCAGCAATTGGTTGTTCGATTGGTGGAAGCCTATTTGGAAGTGTTATTGGCTCAAGATCATCTAAAGTTGGCAGAAACACAGCGAAATGCGCTAGAAGAACTGAAGCACGTCAACGAGCGTATGTTGCAAAAAGGTGAAGGAACAACGACTGATGTTTTGGAAACGCAATCCAAATATGCGCTGGCCGAGGCCAAAGTGATTGAAGCTAAGGACGAACTCGAGATTGCGCAACTGAAACTTGAAGCTATTATCGGACAAAAAATAACCGGTTTGGATCGTTTGTCCGATTCTTTTTCGACAAAAGCGTTCCAACTTTCCGATTTCGACAGTTGGCAAGTTTTGGCGCTGGAGCAAAATGCGGAGTTAGTTACCCAACGGCACAACGTTGCATCAGGTAAAGAAGAAATCAAGAAAAACCGTGCCGGACATATGCCGCGAGTGGATTTGGTTGCCAGTTTGCAAAAGAATAAAAGAGGCTCCTTTATTGCGCAGCAACTGGATGCGGAATTCGGCACGATTGGTGTTGAAGTCAACATGCCTTTATATTCAGGTGGGCGGGTCAGCGCGCTTACAACGCAAGCAGTAGCCAATCATTCTCGTGCTGAAGCCGATCTTGATGCGATTACCGATAAAGTTTTGGTTGATTTGCGCAAGCAATACAATCTCTTGATCAGCGGCATCAAGCGTATTGAGTCGCTGCAATTGGCTGTTCAATCTGCGGAACTGCTGGTAGATGCGACGCAAAAAAGCATACGTGGCGGGATACGAATCAATTTGAATCTTCTGGATGCACAGCAGCAATTACACACTGCACGACGCGATCTCGCACAAGCCAGATACAATTATTTGCTGGCTTATCTGCGCTTGCAATTAGCCGCCGGAACTTTGGCGTTGAATGATTTACAAAATATCGCCAAGTACTTTATTCCGCACTCAAATTGAATTCGCTGTTTGATGCCGCTGAGCAATGCCTGTCAGCTTGCAGAATCGAGGAAAAACTACAGCTGACGCAACAAATTGCACTGGCATGGTATCAAGGTTGTTTATCATACACTTGCAGTAACGAACCTCAATTAATCGGTGAACCGGGGCGCCCGGAAAAGCCGCTCTTGGTATCTCCCGGTGAAGTGCCGAAACGACGCCTGGGAACGCCATCAGGCCTTATCGCTTTAATTCACGCGGTAGCACATATCGAATTCAATGCCATTAATCTTGCCTGGGACGCAGTGTATCGTTTTCGTGATTTACCGCAACAATATTACAGTGATTGGATTCGGGTTGCGGTTGAGGAATCTCATCACTTTGAGTTGCTGCGCGGTCGCCTGGTCGAATTGGATAGCGATTACGGAGAGCTGCCTGCGCACAACGGTTTATGGGAAATGGCGGTGCGCACCGCGTTTGATCCCATGGTGCGCATGGCGCTGGTGCCGCGCGTACTTGAGGCCCGGGGACTGGATGTGACACCGGGCATCATTAATCGGTTGCGTCAGATCGGTGACGAAAAAACCATTGCAATCCTGGAAGTCATCATGCGCGATGAAATCGGACATGTCGCCATTGGTTCTTGCTGGTTCAAATATATTTGTGCTCAGCGCAACGTAGATCCGGAGCAGACATTCATTCAATTGATCAGGAAATATTTTTCCGGTCAATTAAACGGTCCTTTTCATCATGCCGCAAGACGACAAGCCGGATTTACCGAAACCGAACTCGCTGAGATGGCCTGCATTGAGGTATCCGCCACATCGGTTCAACAATGAATTATTGATCCGGTGGCATAAAGT
>DJMI01000080.1 GCA_002435335.1 Nitrosomonas sp. UBA6494 | reverse complement strand
TTCATACCGCCGAGTCTATAATGTGATTATCGGTTATTTCGTTGCGCTGATTGCGCAGCTGATCGTGTTTCCACTATATGATTTGGAAGTCAGTTTTAGTCAGAATTTGCAGATTGGATTGATTTTTACTGTTGTATCTATTGCAAGAAGCTATCTGTTAAGACGGTTATTTAATCGTCTGCATCGTGTGGCATTGTGATTGATGAATACATGATCGATTTGAATAAAGCTTTTTCTGTTTGCCTGCTAAAATATCCAGCTTTATTTGAATTTTGATTTCTTCTTATGCCGCTTATTACACTCGATAACGCCTGTTTGGCTTTTGGTCATCATGCTTTGTTGAATCATGTGGTTTTGCAGCTTGATCCCGGGGAGCGTGTCGGATTGATTGGCCGTAATGGGGGGGGGAAGTCGAGTTTGTTGCGGGTGTTGTCCGGCGCAATCAAGCTTGATGATGGAAGGCTTTGGTGTGCACCGAATCTGAAATTGGCTTATGTACCGCAAGAGCCGTTATTAACTCCTGAGAATACGGTGTATCAAGAGGTTTCCAATGGATTGGGCGGAATCAGTCAGATATTGCTGGATTATCATGCCACATCGCTGGCATTGAGCGAGGCATCGGAAAATACCGAAGCTTTGTTGCATCGTTTGCAGGATTTGCAGAATGCGCTGGAACTCGAAAGCGGTTGGAGTTTGCAGGCGAAAATCGAGACCGTTATCGATAAATTAAAGCTATCGGCAGATGCTTTGATCGGACAACTTTCAGGCGGGCTGAAAAAACGCGTTGCTTTGGCGCGTGCTTTAGTGATTGCGCCGGATGTGTTGCTGTTGGATGAACCGACCAATCATCTTGATTTCTCGTCAATCGAGTGGCTTGAAGATTTTTTGCACGAATTTCCCGGCAGTATTTTGTTTATTACGCATGATCGGCGTTTCTTGGATAATGTTGCGACCAGAATAATTGAGCTGGATCGTGGTAATTTGGTCTCTTTTCCCGGTCAATTCTCCGCATATCAGTTAAGGAAAGCAGAAATGCTCGAAGTGGAGGTATTGCATAATCAGAAATTTGATAAGGTGCTAGCACAAGAAGAGGTTTGGATACGCAAGGGAATCGAGGCACGCCGTACCAGAAACGAAGGTCGAGTACGAAGACTGGAATCATTGCGATTGGAGCGAATAGCGCGGCGCGATAAGGTTGGTAAAGCGCATATTAGTCTCGATATGGGAGAACGTTCCGGTAAATTAGTTGCTGAATTGACAGATGTAAGCAAAAGCTACGGTGATATGGTGGTGATCGATAATTTTTCGTGCCGCATCATGCGCGGTGATCGAGTAGGATTGCTCGGGCCGAATGGTGTCGGTAAATCCACATTGCTTAAATTGATACTGGGGGAAATGTCGCCCGATGCCGGAGAAATTCAGCTAGGGACTAAATTAACCGTAGCCTATTTTGATCAAATGCGCGAGCAGCTCGATGAAGAAAAAGTGCTGACCGAGACTATCAGTCCGGGATCTGATTTTGTCGAGATCAATGGCAAGCGCAAGCATGTGATCAGTTATCTGGAAGATTTCCTGTTTGCACCGCAACGCGCTCGTTCACCGGTTAAATCACTATCGGGCGGGGAACGTAACCGATTGCTGCTTGCTCGATTATTTGCGCGTCCCGCGAATGTTTTGGTGCTGGATGAACCGACCAATGATTTGGATATTGAAACATTGGAGTTGCTTGAATCTTTATTACAAGAGTATGCGGGAACATTATTTTTGGTCAGTCACGATCGTGAATTTTTAGATAATGTCGTTACACAAGTAATTGCATTTGAAGGAAATGGAAAAATATGTGAATATATTGGCGGTTATGAAGATTGGATCCGTGTAAAACAATTAGAAGATAATAGTAATCAGCAGAAGATTTTATCTAAGCATTCAGATAATTCATCGGCTAGTACCTCTAAATCACCCCGGACTGTACGAGCCAAAAAATTAAGTTACCAAGAAATGCGAGAGCTTGAGGCATTGCCTGGTAAAATTGATGCGTTGGAACAAGAGCAGGCGAGTATTTTATTGTGTTTGAATAATGCAACAATCTTTCGTGACAACCCGGAAGAGGCAAAAACATTGCAAATGCGCTTTGCTGTAATTGAGGTGGAACTGACAAACTGTCTTGCAAAATGGGAAGAATTGGAAGCGAAATCTGCGCTGAAAACGTAGCGTTTAGACGGCAATTTCCCTATAAACAACATGGACATACTTATACTATTCATTGACCAAATCGAGCGCATCGTTTAAAGTTCAACTTTTGAGAGAAGGAGGCTTATATGAAACAAAAAATGGTTATTAATTTATTACTTGCCGTGGGTATGCTTTTTGCGTTTACAAGCGTAACTCAGGCGGCTGGAGATGCAGCAGCAGCAAAGGAAAAGCTTTCTATGTGTGAAGGCTGTCATGGTATTCCGGGGTACAAGACCGCTTTTCCAACAGCGTATAGTGTTCCTAAGTTGGGTGGACAGCACGCTGAATACATCGTCAAAGCATTGGAAAGCTATAAAAATGGCACGCGCAATCATCCAACGATGACAGGTCTTGCTAAAACATTATCTCAGCAAGATATTGAAGACTTCGCTGCTTATTACTCTAAAAACTAATCAAGATTTTATCGCAAGGAACGAATTATGAAGAATTATGTTATAGCTGCTTTAAGCGGTGCAGCTTTGATGCTGTCTAGCCATGTGATCGCTGCAGATCTTGAAGCCGGAAAAAGTAAAGCTGCAGAAGCTTGTGCGTCATGCCATGGAGCGGATGGAAATAGCCCAGCACCTAATTTTCCAAAAATCGGCGGACAATATAGAAGATATCTCGAACAAGCATTAAAAGATTATAAATCCGGTGCACGAAAAGATCCTATTATGGGCGGGATGGCTGCAAATTTGAGCAATGCAGATATCGAAAACCTGGCTTTCTACTATTCAAGCCTGCCCGGTTCATTAACGATGAAAAGATAATCGTAAGTAAGTTTGAAAATTTTTCGACGGGATAGGTTGTCGTTGTGAACGACACTTATCCCGTTTTTTATTTCTCCCGATCAAAGAGATCAAGCTGCCGATCCAAGCACGAAAAATAAATCGAAGCATCCGGTGTGGTTTGATGTCGCTGTGCGTGCCAGATCATTTCGGCCAGGCATTCCATAATGCAATGAGCGGCTTCGTGTTCGCTCCGTGTCTTTTGCCGTAAGTGAGCAAATCGTTCACAAATGCCGATCGGTTGGTCGATCGATAACTGTTCCTTGATGGCAATATGCATGCTCATGTGTAAGAAGGGGTTGGTATCACCGGTTTCGGGTAAATAATCTTTATCCAAGTAGCGATCAGTATCGGAAAGTATCTCATGATATTCCGGGTGCAACAGTATCACTTCAAGCGCGATGGTTTCGATGCCGGATAAAATTTCATGTTGACGGTATTTGCGCCAGGTATCGAAAAACAATTGGCGCGCTTGTGCTCTGGTGGGTTTAAACATGGCAAATTGTAATCAGAAGTTTTTGTCCTTGTATTCGCATAGATGATTGATTTTGCAAGCACTGCATTCGGGCTTTCTGGCCTTGCACACATAGCGGCCATGTAGAATCAACCAATGGTGCGCATCCAAGCGAAATTCATTGGATACTACCTTTAACAACTTCAATTCGACTTCCAATACGGTTTTTCCGGGTGCGAGTCCGGTGCGGTTGGCAACCCGGAAAATATGAGTGTCAACTGCAATCGTTGGTTCACCGAAAGCTGTGTTTAGGATAACATTCGCGGTTTTTCGTCCAACGCCGGGCAATTGTTCGAGTAATTCGCGTGTGTGCGGCACTTCGCCCTGGTGATTTTGAATCAGCAGTTGGCAAGTGGCTAGAATATTTTTGGCTTTGGTTTTGTATAGTCCGATACTTTTAATGCAATCGATCAGACCGGTTTCACCTAACAGCAGCATTTTTTCCGGTGTATTGGCTTGTGGAAACAATTTGCGCGTAGCAAGATTGACGCTTTTGTCCGTGGCCTGTGCGGATAGAATGACGGCGATCAATAATTCGAATGGAGATCGGTATTCCAGTTCGGTGGTCGGTTTCGGATTGGCCGATTTTAAGCACGCAAATAGCTCATTGCGCTTTGCGGCGTTCATATGGGTTTGTGCGGAGATTTTTTTCCGCTTGTTTGTTGTTGTGTCCGCAATGCTGCTGCGCGCTTTAGTGCTGCAGAAATGATTGTTTGTTTGCGTGTATCGCTATGCGTTTGACCGGAATCCAGTTGATGGGTGAGTTTTGCTGATTTTCCTTTTGTGTCGGCAGCTTTTTTATGTGCAAGCCTCTGTTGCCGGAATTGGAAGCGAGTGCGCGCCAGATCGGCAGCTTGTTTTTTAACTGCGGCCTCAGTGCTTTTTTCAACAGGAATCAGACTGATACAATCCATCGGGCAAGGAGCGATACATAATTCACAACCGGTGCATTCAGCAGCAATTACGGTATGCAGTTGTTTTGCCGCGCCAACGATCGCATCAACGGGGCAGGCGCGTATGCAAAAAGTGCAGCCGATGCATAAAAGCTCATTGATCCATGCAACTACCGGAGTGGAATTGGGTTGTCCATGTGCAGTATTGAGCGGCTTTTCCGGAACACCAAGTAATTGCGCGATTTTTTGGATGCCTACTTGATTACCGGGAGGACATTGATTGATATCTGCTTTGCCTTGCAAAATAGCCTCGGCATAGGGTTTGCAACCGGTAAAGCCGCATTTGCCGCATTGTGTTTGCGGTAGGATCGCATCGATTTGATCGACTAAAGATTGATTCATATAAAAATGCGATGTTTATTTATTGCAGATTGCTAATGCGGTTTCTTTGATTAAATCCGGGCCGCGATAAATTAAACCGGAATAGAGTTGTATCAAACTGGCGCCCGCGTCGATTTTGGCCAGCGCATCGGTAGCGGATTGGATGCCGCCTACACCGATGATAGGGATGGCGCCTTGCAATGATGCATGGAGTTGATGAATAACTGCGGTTGCGCGTTGCATCAATGGTGCACCGCTTAATCCGCCACTTTCCTGCGCAATGGGTAGATGCTCGATCCCGGACCTTGAGATCGTTGTATTAGTGGCGATGACGCCATCGATTTGGTGTTTTAACAGTATTGCGGCGATCGCTTCGATTTGCGCTGTTTCAAGGTCGGGGGCTATTTTGATTGCTATCGGTACATACTTGCCGTGCGTTTGCGCCAATCTTGCTTGTTCTGATTTCAGTGCCTCGAGCAGTTGATTGAGTGCGTCGGCTGCTTGTAATTGCCGCAAATTTTGCGTATTCGGCGACGAAATATTGACGGTTACGTAACTGGCGTAACAATAAACTTTTTGTAAACCGATACGATAATCGTCGACCGCATGTTCGATCGGCGTGTCAAAATTCTTGCCAATGTTAATACCCAATATGCCACGGTAATCGCAATTCTTAACGTTTTCGATTAGTTGATCGACGCCTTCGTTGTTAAATCCTAGTCGATTGATGATGGCATTGGCCTCAGGAACGCGAAATAAGCGCGGCTTCGGGTTGCCGGTCTGGGGACGCGGCGTGACGGTACCGATTTCAATAAAGCCAAATCCAAGCATTGCCAGTGCATCTATATATTCCCCGTTTTTATCCAAACCGGCGGCAAGACCTGTTGGATTGGGAAAACGCAATCCCATGACTTCCCTGGTTTTGCAGGAAATGACGGTATTTTTTAGTAATCCAAGTTTGTTGGCTTGTCTCAGCGTACGAAAGGTGATTTCGTGCGCGGATTCGGGATCCAATTTAAATAGCAGTGAGCGCAGTAGAGGATAAAGCATAAGGAATTGTACCTTGAACCGAACTTCGGTTCACAACAGATCGGGATCAAGTAAGTGCCAGTAGCCGTCGATTAACACTTCCAGCGGTTGAAAGTTGGTTTTATAGCGCATCTTTCGATTTGCTTTGATCCAGTAACCCAAATACAGATAATCCAAACCGAGCTCGCGGCATAATTCGATCTGCCATAAGATGCTGTATGTGCCATAACTGGTACGAGGCGTGTCTGCATCGAAGAAAGTGTAGACCGAAGACAGACCGTCTGGCAGTAGATCAACGATGCTGACCATGCACAAGCGGTGGTTGTCATGAAATTCGATCAATCTGGAATCGACATGGCTTTGCAGTAAAAAATTGCGGTACTGTTCTAAGCAATCCAGATCCATGCCGCCACCCGCGTGTCGCTTTGCTTGATAGCGTTGATAAAGACTGTAGTGCGAAGCTTTGTAATGTAATGCGTGATGTGACGGAAGTAATGATTGGTGTTGTTTCCATGCGCGACGTTGAGTCCGATTGGGGGAAAAGTTTTTTACTTGTACGCGAACCGATAAGCAAGCATGACAAAGCTCGCAGCGAAGGCGGTAAATATAATGACCGCTGCGTCGGAAACCGGCTTGTATTAATTTGCCGTAAGCGTGTGCTGGTATGGGATGGTCCGGCGTAACGACTTCCGAGCATGCAAGTTTCCCGGGTAAATAACTGCAAGAATAGGGGCTGGTTGTATGTAGCTTGAGCACGAAATTTTTACATTGTTATCGATTGATAATCAAAATCCCATTTGCTGCCGGTTAGGGAATCGGGTATCAATAAATTTAAGTGTCGATTGAATTCCGTTCTTGAAATTTCCCGCGCGCCGAGCGAAGCCAAATGCTCTGTCTTAGCTTGGCAGTCTATCATGCCAAAGCCCCAGCATTGTAACTGTTTCACTAAATGTACCAGAGCGATTTTCGATGCATCCGTTACGTGCGAAAACATCGACTCGCCGAAAAATACCTTGCCTAATGCAACGCCGTAAAGACCGCCGGCTAACTCACCGTCGATCCAGGTTTCTACCGAGTGCGCCAATCCCATTTCATGCAATGCAGTATAGGCTGAAATCATTTGTGGGTGTATCCAGGTTCCTGCTTGTGCTTTTCGCGGTGCGGCACAGGCTTGCATCACTTGAACAAAATGATCATCGGTTCGGATTTGGTAATGGCTTTTTTTGAGTGCCTTGCGTAACGAGCGAGAGATTTTTAATTCATCAGGAAATAACACCATGCGCGGATCTGGACTCCACCAAAGAATCGGATCGTTTTCATTGAACCAGGGGAAAATGCCATTGCAATAGGCCTGCAAAAGCCTTTGCGGGGAAAGATCTCCGCCAACGGCCAATAAGCCGTTGGGTTCGGTTAATGCATTTTCTACCGGCGGAAACGTGACATGGTTTTGTGTGTTTTGCATGACGGCGTTGCAGAAAAAAATTCTGATTAAAACAAAATTGATGCAGATCAAAGTTGTTATTTTAACGTTTCTCTATGATGGCCACTCCAATATTACGAACAATAACAAGAAAATTTCATCTACAGAGAGGAGAGTTGTGTGATTAATTTATTGAAGAAAGTAAAAATAGCTTCAGCTTGTACCACCGGAGTTTTGTTTGCAACGTTAGCTTCGACTCAGGTTATGGCTCACGATCCGGCTGCAGATCGCATTAGAATGTTGGAAGAAAGATTGCAGGCCATTCAAGTAGAATTGGAAAGAGTTAAATCCGAATCTTCCAAGGCGGCACAAAAAGTCAATGTCATTGAGCAAACAACAAGTCAGACAGTACAAAAGATCGATACCACCGTTAAAAAGGTTGATGCGATCGAGAAAAGCAATACAGCGATACAGCAATCGATAAATCCATTGAAAGAGCGTGTGGGTATGGATGTGACCGAGAAACAACGTAAGTTGTTCTTTAGGGGCGGTTTTGCGCATATGATGGAAAGGCGCGACGGTTCGAGCATACGAAGTGATGTTGCCCCTGTGGGTGCGCAAGAGCGCTCCGGTGAAAATGGTTGGTATGCAGGTGCCGGTCTGGATTGGGGGTTGACGCGAGATCTATTCGGGTTGATGCCGAAAACCACATTGTTCGCGGAATTGATGTTTGAATACAAAGAATTTGGTACGGCGCAGGGTAATGCATTGGCTAATAACCCGACAATTCTTGCGGGGGGGGCATTAAATCCACGCGGCGTGACCGTTAGCCAATTTTCATTATCGGCGTCACCAAAAATCAAATTCTTTGAAGGATCCAAAATCAGGCCTTGGATTATCCCGATGGGCTTAGCAATCCATGTGGTAAGTCCGACCACCGAATCGATTACCTACTTGGCTCCGGGTGTTCATTTCGGTGCAGGTGTTGACTGGAATTTTTATAAGGATTTCTTCATCGGTATCGACGGCCGTTATAACGTCACCGCAGGTAAGATGGATGGCGTGCGGATCGATGGTATGACCGCAGGCGGTTACATTGGCGTTGGTTTCTAAAAGCAAGAAACTTCATGATTGCATTAGAAGATTGGTTTTCATTCGATGCGATTATTCCAAGAATATTGCTTATGATTTTGTTAGAAAGTAGTTGCTCCGTAGTAGCTTCGCCAGTATTTGCCAGAAGAGTATGAGATCCTGACGAAGCCTTGACACCTCATCGGTGTATTCCGATGGGGTGTTTTTTTAGAATCTAATTGCCTGGATTAGTTGTAAGCGATAACATGTCAAATTTATATTTATATTATTGTATTTTAATGTAAATTGAAAAACCAAAGGGGATAATGGTATAAGGTTGTACATCCATTTAATCAAGCACTCAGTAATAATAGAAAATTATCGGGGAGGATATTTGAAATGAGTCACAAAGCTTGTGCCGAGCTTTCGGTGGGTGTTTTGCAGATGATTGTGTCTGCATACCGGAAGAAACAGAATCTTAATAAAATACCAAAACGAATGGCAATTTGCCTGCTTGTGATAGTCAATGCGATTTTGTTTGTTACTGGAAATGTGGCAGCTCAGGGAGTTTCAACCGGAAATCTTCATCGTATCGAAATGTATGCTGAGAAACAGCATCCTGATTACGAATATATGGCATATCGCATGTTGCGGCATGAAGTAACCAATTCAGCAGGCATCACATCGGATATTACATCACGTTACAGTACCACAGCGATTATTCCCGGTCCGACGATTATTATGGATGAGGGTGATGTCGCGGAGATTACGCTATACAGTTCTATTCCCAATCCTGACAAAATCGATTTGTATGAGAGCGTGAGTTTGCATGTTCACGGCGTTCATTACGACATTGTTAGCGATGGTACGCTTAAATACATCAATTTATTCCAAGACGAAGGTGCGACACTGGTTCAATCCTATACTTACCGATGGAATGCGGCTGTGGGCACAGCAGGTACATGGCCTTACCACGATCATAATATGAATACGCATAACGGTGCGGAAGACAAAGGCCTATTCGGTGCATTGATCGTCAATCCGGTATCGAAAACGGTTGAGATTAATCAAGGTGGCAGTATTCAGTCAGTGTCGCTATCTAGCATTGAGAAAGACTATGTGCTGTATATCCTCGATGATGCTTTCGTAGGAACAGTTATTGATTCACAAACAGGCCAACAAACATCGGTTTGGGCAAATCCAGCATTGACTGCCCAAGCTGGCAGCAATGTGCGATTTCATTTGATAGCACTCGGAACGAATTTCCATCAATTCAAATTACCGGGGTATAGCTGGCCTGATGCAGTAACGCAAACGCTGATCGAAGAAAAAGCAATCGGTCCACTTGAAAAGCATGTGGTGGCTGTGCAGGCCGGTACCAGTACTGTTTATATGGATGGAACATTTGCCGGTATTGCCCAAAATATGACGGGTAGTTTTAACGTAACACCTTAAGAAGAAAAAGTCTTGTAAAAGGATAGAAAAATGAAACCGACTATTTTTGATTTACCGATGAAAACTGTTTTAGCGCTTTGGATGCTGATTGCTGTATGCATACCCAATTTTGTCATGGCGGCAACGCATAATATTCATTTGTCAGCACAGACATTACCGAACGGACAGTATGCTTTCAAGATGTTGAGTCATACCAGTAGTGAAGGAACGACGCCAACTTATGCAAGTGAAGCGACCATCCCAGGACCAACGGTGTTTGTTAAGCAAGGGGATGTGTTGAATGTTACATTGACTAACAATACACCATTGAAGGTTGGCTTGACACCCGTCAGTTTGGAGGTTTCTCCTGGCGATACCCAGAGCTTTACTTATACTGCCACTGAAGTTGGCACCTTCCCATACTACGACAAGGATTCTCATTTAGTTGGCTTGTTTGGCGCACTTGTTGTAGATCGTGCGGATGGTGCAGTAGATAGCTTTATCGATGAAGCGGGTAACATTGTGTCGACCAAACGTGCTGATTTGGACAAAGAATTTGTCATGTTTATGATTGGTTCGACTTTTTGGGGAGCGGAGATCGTAAATAATAGCGAAATACCATTATGGACAAATCCGACGTTAGGGGCAGTTCAGGATGAACTTGTTCGCTTTCATATCCTATCCCTAGGTCCTGGGCATACTTGGCATTTGCATGCACATCGCTGGCCTGATCGAAACAGCAAGGAGATGATTGATGTAAAAATGCTGCAAGATGGTGTCGATAGCCACACGTTTACAATTAAAGCCGGCTCCGGCGTTGGTACCGGTTATTGGCAATACCACTGTCATTTGTTTTCCCACATGGAAGCGGGAATGGCAGGAAAATTCCATGTGGTGGCGGCAGGTGAATCGGGTGCAAGCATTGCGGGTGCGTCACCGAGCGGCAAAATTTTTCTGAATCCGTTTACTGATGATCCCGGGTTAGTGACATTTGAAATCACTGATGAGCCTGGCAGATGGTTCAGAAGCATACGTAGCAATCTTCTCAGTCCAGTCACAAAAACGCATTCTCTGGAAGTGATTCCGCCGGGTGGTAGCGTGCATTTCATCATGTCGGATACCAATGCGGTACATACCATTACTACTTTATTGTGGCCCAGTGATGCCAATGATCCAAATCACGGCGATCATCGCGTAATTCCGTTTAGTCAAACCAAAGCTTATAAAGGTGGCGCGATCCTGAAGCTGGACGTGCCAGGGTTGTACGTATTTACTTGTAGAATCCATCCGTACATGTTCGGTGCTGTGATCGTTGACGACCCAGCGACCGAAGGTTTGGATTTGGGTGAATCAATCGATATTGTGACGGGTATCAATGGTTTGCCGACCAGCAGTGATTTGGCGACGCGCTTATTACGCACGTTTTTTGTCGCAACCGTGCAGGAAAACTGGCAAGACTTTACTTCATCTAAGGCATGGCATCCGACTTATCCGAGTGTGGCGGTACGCATTTCTGGCGGAGCGGTGGTTAATTTGAAAGATGTACTGGAAGCGCGCTATGGTCAGGATGTGAAGCTGGCGAGCTTGTTTAAACCTACTACACCGGGGGTTGGAGAGGTATGGATTAATACACAGTTCGAGAAAACCGCCGGTAAAACGAAGCCGGGTACGATTACCGTTTTGGATGCCACCAATTGGACCATTAAACGCAAAATTGCATTACCGCAAATCAATATGAACCATCCGCACAATATGTGGAGTAATCGAGATCAATCGGTTATTTTTCAAACGCAATGGTTTGACGACAAGCTGACGTTTATCAATCGCGAAGACGGTTCTTTAATCAATAATATTCAAATCGGTAATACACCATCACATGTGGTGACGATCCCAACTAACGATGACATCACCGTGGCTATCAACGGGGAAAACGGTGTGCGGATCATTCCGGCGGGTACTATGACGCCGCAACCGATGATCATGACGCAATTGCCAGGTCAGACAGCAGCTGGGCCACATGGGCATTGGGTAACCGCTGATGGTAAATTGGTGGTGACGCCGAACGTGATTACTTCGGACATCGGCTTGTACGATACGGATTCGGGTGAAATTGTGGCACGTACCCCATCCGGTGGTACATTCCCAGCAGAACCGCACCCGCTTGCCGTTGGTGTAGGCATTGACAAGGTGTATACCACCAATTTATTGGACCATTCCATGAACGTCACTTCGCTCGACGGTACTTTGCTGAAGACGATCAATTTGATAGCTGACTACGATCCGATCAGCCCGACCGGGCCGGATACAGTCAAAGACCGTGATGGAGATGGCTTGGCAACGGTGGGAGTGTTGCCGATACAAACGCCGGTTGATCCGACCGGGCGTGTCGTGGTGACGGCCAATACCGGCGGTAGCATTACCATTATCGACACACAGCTTGATAAAGTTGTGGCAATGCTGCCCTGCGATCCGGGCTGTCATGGCGTTAATTTCGGCGCGAAACAAGGCGGCGGTTATTATGCTTATGTGACCAGCAAATTTTCCAATCAATTAATCATCGTTGATGTGGATTTGAACAATCCGGCTAATTCTAGTATTGCGGGAAGAATCTCACTGGTTGCCGATAATTCCGTACCTAAAGACGATAGCGTGGTAGGTTTGGCTGGAATGGGGGGGCAAGGTATTTATGCTATACCTAATATCTACAACGGATGGGTGCAGCAACTGCCTGATAATTGGAAGGGAGGATTAACCGCGGCGCAGCTTAATCCTGTTCCGTAATAAATAAAGTTATTAAACTCGCCACGGAAGAAGACTCTGTGGCGAGTTTTTTGAAGAACTGATTGGGTTATGATGTGATGATCAAGCTGCCACACGGGATGCGCGTTTGCGTTCGTGTTCCAGCAGATGGCGCTTGCGGATGCGGATCGTTTTTGGCGTAATTTCCACTAACTCATCATCAGCGATAAATTCAATTGCGGATTCGAGCGTGAGTTGAATCGGCGGTGTTAGCACGACTGCTTCGTCGGTGCCGGATGCGCGGATATTGGTCAATTGCTTGCCTTTGATCGGATTGACTACCAAATCGTTGTCTCGCGTATGAATACCGATTACCATGCCTTCGTATAAGCGATCACCAGGGCTTACAAACATGCGTCCGCGGTCTTGCAGTTTCCATAATGCATAAGCCACTGCTTCACCATGTTCGGCGGAAATCAGCACACCGTTTCTGCGTGGCGGTATTTCCGGTTTCATCGGTGCGAATTCGTCGAATACATGACTCATCAAACCTGTTCCGCGCGTCATCGTCATAAATTCAGATTGGAACCCGATCAATCCGCGTGCCGGAATGCGGTAATCCAATCGTACCCGGCCTTTGGCATCCGATACCATATCCTGTAAATCACCGCGGCGCGCCCCCAGTGCCTCCATTACTGCGCCTTGATTGGCTTCTTCCACATCGACAGTAAGTAATTCGAACGGCTCGCATTTGACGCCGTCGATTTCGCGGATCACGACATGCGGTCGAGATACTGCCAGTTCATAGCCTTCGCGGCGCATATTTTCCAACAGGATGGTCAAATGTAATTCGCCGCGCCCGGAAATTAAGAACGAATCGGTTTCGGAGGTTTCTTCCATGCGCATTGCAACATTGGTCAGCAATTCCTTTTCCAGGCGTTCGCGTAACTGGCGGCTGGTGACGAATTTTCCTTCCTGACCAGCAAACGGCGAAGTATTGACCTGGAATGTCATGGTCAGCGTCGGTTCGTCGACTGCCATTATGGGTAACGCTTCCGGTTTGTCCATATCTGCTAGCGTAGTGCCGATGCTCAGTTCCTCAACGCCGTTGATCAATACGATATCGCCGGCCAGCGCTTCCTTCATTTGAATGCGTTCCAAGCCGCGGAAACCGAGTACTTGGTTGACTTTGGCTTTTTTCGGCGCTTTGTCTCCCATCATTACCATGACTTCCTGGCCGGGTCTCAACTTGCCGCGATGGATGCGGCCGATGCCGATGCGTCCGACAAAGCTGGAGTAATCCAGCGCGCTGATTTGTAATTGCAGCGGCTCGTCGGGATTGCCAGAAGGTGCCGGAACATGCTTGAGAATGGTATCGAACAGCGGGCGCATGTCGGCGCTTGGTTTTTCCAGATCAAGCGTGGCAAATCCGTTTAATGCCGATGCATAAACAACCGGGAAATCAAGCTGTTCATCATTTGCACCCAGTTTATCGAATAACTCGAACGTTTGATCAACCACCCAATTCGGACGTGCACCCGGACGGTCGATTTTGTTGATGACGACGATCGGATGCAATCCCAGCGCTAATGCCTTTTTGGTAACAAAACGTGTTTGCGGCATCGGGCCCTCGACGGCATCGACCAGCAACAATACGCCGTCAACCATCGACAATACCCGCTCCACCTCGCCGCCGAAATCCGCGTGACCGGGGGTATCAACGATATTGATATGAATGCCTTCGTAGTCGATGGCGCAATTCTTGGCTAGAATGGTAATACCTCGCTCGCGTTCGATATCGTTGGAATCCATTACACGTTCGGAAACCTGTTGATGGGCGGCAAATGTTCCAGCTTGATGCAGAAGTTTATCGACCATAGTCGTTTTGCCGTGATCGACGTGTGCGATGATGGCGATATTGCGGATCGGGCGAGACATAAATAATTCCTCAAGAAATAAGCGGTTAGGGCAGTGGGGGCAGTATTATAGCAGCCGGCAGTCAATATAGCTATGTGGATTTTAAAATGATTAAAATTTTTGGCGAAATCAACATTGAAGGGCAAAGTTTGTTTGGTATAGCCTTGTTGTATACTGGCACGAATTTTCAATATCTGCTGCTTTGTAAAGCTCGCGAGCGATGCGTGATCGTTTTTTCAGTCATTCTCTCTTAAGTACCACAAGATGATGCAATGGAATTTGCCTGAAGAAAGAAGGTTTTCGGAATTGCCTCACTTCCCCGTTTGTTTCTATATTCTCTTGATTGGCGTCTTGCTGGCGCTGCTGTCAGGTTGCGTTCACCGGCAATTAGTCAGCGAACCTTATCCACATTGGGGTGAAGAAAGAATTAATCAAGCCTCTGAAACCGATGCGCCGATACTACGTGCGCTGTATCCACCTAAATCCACTCAGGCACCGGCTTGTGTGCTGCTTGTGCACGGAATGAATGAGCATATCGGACGCTACGACGAAGCGGCGAAATATTTTGCTAAGCAATTTGTCGTCACCGGTTTCGATTTTTACGCGCATGGGCTTTCTAATCCGGTACTCCGGTATGCAGACCGCTTGCTTGTAGAGGGAGTCGGTACTGTTGACGTGAGCGATGCTTATCTTGCGCAATCGAGGCTTGCCGATCTGGAGCCGATGCGACAGAGTTTGCATCAAGCGCTCACCGAAACGATTGTGCTGTGCGATGAAGAACAGGCAATGCATCGCCCGGTATTCATTGTTGCACATAGTTTGGGCGCATTGATAACTGCATCATACTTATTGCAAGCCCAACACGAGCAAACGTTGATCGATCGTATCGGCGGTGTTGTGTTTCTCGGTCCCGCCTTTGCGGTCAGTGAGCCGCCGGGCTGGCGCGGGTGGGTAGCTAATCCTCTGATCCAACTGTCTTTTCACACTAAGACGCATTTTTTGCATCCGCATGATGGGCCTTTACCGTTGATGGTGCTCAATCAAATGTTGGCACTGGTTACGGTTCCGTTGCTGGATGGTTTGTTCGAGGTACTTTCTTGGCCTGGAATTCGAGCTGTGCTGTCGCCGATTTCACCGCAATGGGTGACGGATTATCTGACCGATAGTGAGATAGAAAAAAACAAATTGCGCGCCGATGGCTGGATTGTCCGCCGAACCCTTTTGCGCTTTGTCAAAGGCATTGAAACAGAAATAGTGTATTTCCGACGTCTCATGCGAGAATTCAAAATGCCTTACTTATTGATAGCTTCTGAACATGATCCGATTACTCCAGTTTGGGGCGGCAAGGATTTTGCGCAAGAGACATTATCGCATCATCCGGACAATGTGTTGCTGGTGTTTCCTGATTTACGCTATCACCAGCATTTGTTTTTAGGCGAACCCAAGCGCACCGAATTGCTGGCGCATATTGCGCAATGGATCGAGCATCGGTTGCAAGTTTTGCAGTGAGAGGATTTGAAGCGAAGTTACATCGACTTGAAATGAGAAAATACGTGTTGTTACGAACCAGGAGAATTTATGACTCAAATCGACAATTGCTGCTCTATCGCTCCCTATTTTCAAGTTGCGCCAGGACAGTTGGGTGCGTTTAAAGCGTTGTGCCAACGCTTTGTGGCGCAAACGCGAAATGAAACACTGTGCTTATACTATGGTTTTTGCTTTGATGGAGATGTGGCGTATTGTCGTGAAGGCTATCGAGGCGCGGAAGGCGTGTTGGCGCATCTGACCAATGTCCAGCAACTATTGGAGGAAGCGTTAACAATGGCAGAGCTTATTCGCTTGGAGATTCACGGCCCTGAGATTGAGTTGGCAAAATTACGCATACCCCTAGCCGGTTATAAGCCTCAATTCTGGATACTGGAATGCGGTTTTAGAACATAAGTCGTGCGCAATGCGGGTGGTTCAAAATATTCCGTTGCAAACCGCCGTTAATGGCGCGCCCAACACGATTCGAACGTGCGACCCCCGCCTTCGGAGGGCGGTACTCTATCCAGCTGAGCTATGGGCGCGTGTGCGGAATTTTTTCTTGCCAATTGCCGGGCGACAGGATAGCTGCTTTTATTATTCCCGTCCAATTTGAATTGCGTCAATTATCAAATCGCAGATCAGTCCTGGTCTTCAGATGATATGGTTTCAGATTCCGATACCACAGGAAATATTTTAACTGTTTTTACAACCCGGTTCTTGGTTTGAATGATTTCCATCGGGTAACCAGCGATATTAAGTCCGGTTCCGGATTCGGGGATATCCTCAAAGTATTCCAGAATCAAACCATTCAGCGTCTTAGGGCCATCCAATGGAAATTGGAAATCCAGCTTGCGATTGAGTTCTCGCAATTGTGTGCTACCTTCGACGATGATGCTGCCATCTTCTAGTTTGGTGAAAGTACTTGCTTGAGTAGGCGCCTGGGTGGTAAATTCGCCGATAATTTCCTCAATGATGTCTTCCAATGTAACCAAACCCATCCATTCGCCGTATTCGTCCACAACTAAACCGACTCTTTTTTGATTTTCCTGGAACAGTTGTAATTGTGAGAATAAAGAAGTGCCGGATGGAATAAAGTAGGGCTTGCGCATAACTTTTTCCAGCGAAGCAGCGGTTATTTTGCCGTTCTGCATCTGGTTTAGTACTTTGCGCACATGTACGATACCGACGATGTTATCCATACGTTCGCGATAAACCGGAAGCCGCGTGTGATGGCAAGTCAGTAATTGTGCGTGAATGACATCGTCGTCGGCATCGAGGTTGATGGCTTCGATTTGATTGCGGGGTACGATGACGTCGTCGACGGTAATTTTCTCTAAATCAAAGAGATTCAATAGGATACTTTGATGCTTGTGCTGAATGAAATGACCGCCTTCCAGCACCAAGGTTCTGAGTTCTTCAGTGCTGATTTTTTGTTGCAATTCACCTTGCTGCGGTTTGAGACGAAACAAAATCAACAATCCAGTGACGAACAGATTAATAAACCATACGATGGGATAACAAATCACCAGAAGCGGCGTCAATACATAACTGGAAGCCAATGCGATGCGTTCGGGATAGGTGGCGGCAATCACTTTCGGCGTAATTTCACTAAACACCAGAATGGCGAAAGTGACCGCAATGGTTCCCAGGAACAAAGCAAAATCGTCGTGTGCAAACAGTGTCGCGACGATAATGGCAACCAATGTTGCTGATGCGGTGTTGAGCAAATTATTGCCCAGCAATATGACACCCAATAGTCGGTCCGTATTGTCGAGCAGTTTTATCGTCAAGCGGGCGCCGCGATGGCCCTGCTTGGCAAGATGACGCAAACGATAGCGATTGATCGCCATCATGCTGGTTTCGGACAAAGAAAAAAAGCCGGAAAGTATCAATAAGATCGCTAATGTGATCAGCATGACGTGCAGCGGCAGGTCTTCCAATGGGTACCTCTATCGGTATGAACAAAAAAGCCTATTGATGCGCATATATTCCGAGTTCACCAGGCTATTTGTCAACAAAAAATACAAAATAAACACACGATACGCCATTAAATGTATTTTTCATCATCGGGTTGGATCAAATAGATTAGGATGATGGCAATAATCACGACCAATCGGAACGCGGCTTGTTGAGCATTAGCGACTTCTGATTGCCACATTAAGAACCATTCACCGCCGATTGCCATAAATCCGATGAACCACAATAGAAAACCCAAAGTTAATCCCGTAATTGCCATTTTCTTACTGTGATTGAAAGCGATTGCTTTATCGATGGCTTTGAATAAACGAAATCCACCCATCCAGCAGAGCAGTGCGATGATGATTTCTGTGCCGATTATCATGCCGTAAGCGATATGGTGCAAAACGGGAGATTTGATGGCGCGCCACATAGACTGATTGTCCGGGAAAGTGGTGTCCATGGTCAGTACCTGCGAGACGAGAAGAAAGTTTGCGTTGTAGTCGGTTACATTGTCGAAAGCTACCAATGAAGCATATAGTGCGAAAGACAACACCATAACAACCTTGGTCAATCTGGTATACATATATTTTTTGCTCGAGGCGGGGCTGAGCAGAACTGGGATCAGCCTGATCGATTAAAGCAATCAGGCCGATTGTGGTGTGTTACCGGGCGATCAGGAAACTTGTTGAATGCCTGACAGCAACCAGGTTGCTTGCGGATTCTTGAGGTCTTTTTGCACGTGCCAAATTTCGTCGAACGATTCGGGAGTGCCGTCGGGTAGTTCGCGCATTTGACCGGTAAAATGGACGCTGGCAATCGCCATATCGTCGGTGGTTTCCACTTCGAGCAGATTGGCGTCAATGAACATTACTTCCGATTGTTGCTGAGCATCGCCTCTTTCCCGAATTTGCGCGCTGATTTCCGCATGGAGCTCAGGTGTGGTGAAGTCTCGAATTTCCTCGATATCACCCCGATCATGCGCAGCTTGCAAGCGAATGAACGATGTTTTGGCATGCTTTAAGAAAGGCTCCGCTTTAAAATCAGGCGGAATGGCGGAATGCTGTGTTGCGCTGCCGGAGGCGCTAGAGTCCGTTGCGAAAGGTGGCGGTGTGAAGCGATCTTGAGTGGCCGTATTCATGCCGGAATATTGCATTGCGGGGGATTGTTGCTCCATTCGTGGTTTACGCATCATACGGATGACGAAGAAGATCGCACCGATCAGCAGCGCCATCACCAAAATGTCCATCATATTGATGTTTTCAAATGCACCGCCCATAAACAATGCGGCTAATAATCCACCGGCTGCGAGACCGGCTAATGCACCGCCCCACTTACTGCCGGTACTCGGTGTTGCTGCAGGTGCCGCCGCAGGTGCTTTTTGCGGACTTGGCGTTGCTTGCTGCTGATTAACCGATTGACGTTGTGTGCCGAGATTCTTGCCGCCTCCCATACGTTTAGCTTCCGCATCGAGCGTAAACAATCCAAAACTGAGAAAGGCTATAGTCAGAAAGGTGAGTGTTTGCTTCATTGTTGTCTCCCAGACTGTTGTTAAAAAATTGAGTATAACATCTATTCTGTAGCAAAGAATTTTTCAGCGTAGCAGTATCAGACGGGGAATGGCATCGGAGTCTATCCATATAATTGCGTTTTGCTTGAATTGGCGTCCGAGCGTTTGTGCGGTATTCAAATCAATACCAGAGACAAAAAAGCTTTTTTCAATAGGCCATTGTCCGGTCGGATCGATATTTCGCCCTTCTGTGAAGGAATAAGCGTGATTGTGCAAATAAAGTCGCAATTGCTCGTGGGCTTGTAGGTTTTGTGCATCGAATAATTGTCGGCTGAGAGGATTATAGGCGCTGATTATTGCAGAACCCTGACGATTTGTTTTTTGCAACAGAAGAGCAAGCGGCTGCGAAAATTCATCGATACTTAAGCAAATGGGTTGCGGTGCAGTATCGATCCGATAAAGCGTGTTGACATAACTGTCGACCAACTGCTGAGAAACGGTAGGTCGCGTCATGGGTTATGTGCTACTCGTGCGCATGGTCTTGATGTTCGTGGCTATGATCTTGGATTTGTGCTTTTGCTGTTTGCACGACATGTTGGTATTGTTCCGGCGTCATCGTGCCGAGATCGAGGATAAAGGCGACCATCGCCCAAATACTGTCATCGTCGTGTGTAAGACCCCAGGCTGGCATGGCGGTCATTTTCAGGCCGTTCTTGATCACCCAAAAATAAGCCCTGGCATGTTCCTGTCTTTCGACTGGATCCTTGCTGGGTAGGCGTTCAAAGAATTTGGGCGCTTGTGGGTACAAACCAAGCGATAGTTCGGTTGGTT